>NZ_JAUBQQ010000085.1:0-20435 GCF_036701335.1 Microcoleus sp. Pol12B5
TCTAAACGCCGCTTTTATCAACAAGGTATGCGGGCTGCAACCCTTATACAGTCTATCTCGTAGACCTCTTTGTCACCTCCCAGTCTAGATAGTTACAAAAGTTTTGGGCGGTTTTTTTGGGTTCGACTTAAATAAGTCAAGGGTTCGGTCGATCTGGCCTTGCCACAAAAATTCCTTGGCTTTAGCTAGGCGTTTTAACGACCCTCCCACTTTATACAAATTTTCAATTAAATGATACCCATCTAAGGTTTCGCGTCGGCTTTCCCCCGGGTTCAACTTGCTAATAATCTTCCATATTCCCTCATTTCCATCACCTAAATATGTTAATAAATTGGCTAAATATTGATGATTGATATAGTTAATTAACGCTTCATTATCTTGATAAAAAGCCCCATAATAACTTTCATGTAACCGCACAGCCTTATAATCTTGCCAATGAGAGCCTTCTCCCAAATTCCCTCTCAGACGGACTTTCCCTCCTTTTATGCTAGTAATCATCCTGCCCTGCATAGTAATCAATCCAAATCTACTCTCGTCCTGACACCATATGCTTACAGGCTGTCCTGTTCCGAAATATTTAATCATTACTTTGATAATCTCCCACAGTTTTTTTTTGAAGTTTGTCTGTACAACTTAGTTCACCTTATTGCTTTGGGGCATTGGGACTTTGAGGTAAGCTTTTAATTTATAATGAACTAGGTCATATACGACTTTATAGCTCACTTTGATTCCGCATTCTTTTTCTAGCCATATCTGTAATTTGCCATAACTTGTTTCCCCCTCTGGTTGTTGCAGTTTTTTGATTAGTTTTTCTCTCACGGGGGTGGTATATGTGGAGTCTTCCCGGGAGCTTTTTTAACTGTGAGTAATGAGGTAATTCCACCTTATTTGTAAGCTCTTAACCAACGATATATTAACGATATATTGTAGATTCGTCTCGCTTCAGCATCGTGGCTAATTCTTCTCTTGTTTTGATTTTTTTTGTGGCAATCCAGTATAATAGCAGTAATTTTTCTTTACTTACTGCGGTTATAGCCCGTTCGAGTCGATGCTCTAGTTCCTCAACCGTTTCCTGGATTTCTACCTTAAATTTGTTGGCCATATTGCATCTCCTATACTTTTAGCCTACATGAGCGTGTACCTTCATAGTGAATTGGTATTAGACTTACATCTCTCATTATACACGTTCGAGGATTTATAAATCATTTGCGATCGCTATATTCTACTCTGGTCTACAGGGATAGTTGGTTCTTTTTTAAGGTGATGATATAATCTCTTTCCTCTTCGACAATTGACTTCAAAATTTACCTTTGACAGTCCATAGCATCAAGGGTGACAATGCTTCCATTTAATTCTAATACTTTGATTCAATCCGGAATATTTGTAATTTCATTCGATTTTTTATCAACCTTAATTTGTCATAAAACTAATCTTTGACTGGTCGCCCAAGCTCTGAGCATATGAATTGCTTTTTTATCTCCTCCCCGCTTGTAAGAATGGCGAAGACTTTTGCCATCAATTGCGATTACTTCTCCTGGATTGAAGCAACTAATACATTGAATCCAACTCAAAAAATATTTCTAAAATTGCTCCGGTTTGAGGCGAAAAAATCCTCGAGCAATTGTGCCATGTGAAGGTATGCCATTCGGTAATTCTAAAATTTTATTTAACCATTCGTATTTAGCTCGCCTGTAATTTTCAATCTTCACCCATGTATCAGCACCACAAATCACGGCACAAATTGAGAGGGTGATAATATTAATTGACGATGATGTTTCCTTCGCTCAATTCTTGGATATTCTAAGTCGGTAAAATGGTCGGCGATGGTAATTTTAGGTCTGAGTTCCATACAGGTAAACCCTAATTAAATGTTTTGTAGTTACTCAATAATTTTTCTCCAATATATAGCCTTTCTCAGTAACATTAGGTGTTCATAGGGCATAGAGAATAGGGCATAGGACTCGCCCCCATACCTCACCACGCTTGAAAACCGCTATACCAGATTCTGTTAACATGAAATTTAGATGCGTTCGCCCTTTTTATGGCATCGCCTCTTAAATGAAGGAGAATTAATTAATAATTAAATGGGGCGCAAAATCAAAAACAATGGCAATGCTTTTATCACAGTTTAAATGTGCAATAGCTTAATAACTTAAAAAAATCTCTTAATCATTGGGAATTGGTAATTGGGAAGTGGTAAATTGGAATTGAAAATTGTGCTTGTAGTGACGACTTTAATCCTCATAAAATTCGCTCGTACTTGCCTTCCTCACTACCAATCTATAATGCTGATACCGTACACGATCCTGATTAACCCGACGGGATATCGACGGAAATCGATAAATTGAGAAATATAAAAATTTGTATTTTTCAAACTCTTCCACTTCTGCTTGTGGGGCTTTGCTTCTAGCTCTCCTAAAATATGCAATTTCTATGCCGATTAAATGATTGGTTTGTGTTAATATGCTAAAATATCCAACAACCACGCGGTAATAATTAGGTGGACAAACTTCAGACTGATATAGAGGCAATCTACTCTCAAATTGAGGAATTGCGCCTGGAACGCCAGCAGCTTAGTATTGCCGATGTTGTCCCAGCCGGTGATTCGCCCCAAGCGATCGCCGATGCTTATCGGCGTCACGCGAGGGAAACAGCACAAGTGTCGGCAGAAGTCAAGGGGATAGATGACGCGATCGCGGCTCTGTCTACTCAACTGAGTCAGAAACAGCAGCAGTCGGTAAAGTTGCAAAGAATCACTCCGATGGAGGAGCAAGTTGAAGAAGGAAGAGTGCTTGCTCAGGGACACGCGGAACGGATTAATGAACTGGCAGCGGAACTGGCGGCGGAAGTGAAGGGACTCAAAGCTATCGCCGACCAAATTAGTCCCAGCTACTGGCAGGTTTATTACAAGCCTTTTATTACTGGTTTTAAAAGTATTTCTGTTCCCTACGTGCGATCGGACGGGGATGTTTGGACTATTGTCAATCGAGTAGTTTAGAGAGGCTGCGGGAGCAGAAATAATCAGCGCTGAAGACAATTTTTTTCCTGTCCCTATTCCTCCACCTCAACCTCGCAGCAGTTGCTTAATAGTGCCGACCAATTCTTGAGGGTGAAATGGCTTGGCGATGTAAGCGTCTGCTCCTTGTTTCATTCCCCAATAGCGATCGAACTCTTCGCTTTTGCTCGAACACATTACCACCGGCAAATTTTGGGTTTTAGGGTCGCTTTTGAGCCGACGACAGACTTCGTAGCCGTTCATCCGGGGCATCACGATATCCAGAACGACTAAATCTGGGCGGTTAGCCTTGATTTGCTCTAGAGCTTCTACGCCATCACTCGCTACCGTGACGTTGAGTCCTCTACCTTTGAGCAAGTCGGCGATCATCTCCCGCAGAGTGACGCTATCATCAACAACCATAACTGTACTCATAGAATAATCCCTACCAAGTTTCTGGGTTGAAACGTTCTCATTAACGTTTACACTAACGTTCACCTTCAAAGGTGTCTTTTCCTGATTGAGATTGCGCTCTGCTAAATGTAGTTTACCCACGTTTGCTGATTTCTCAATCATTTTCTGAGTAATTACCGCCAAATTTAAAGATCCGCGCAATCTCGGTTGACACACGAGGCTATGTCCGTTAGTCTATCATTTTCTTTCTCAAATGGTACTATTATCAAAAAATCAGGGTATAGCTTGGTTGTGCGTTTCCCGTTGAGGACGGCGGCGCTCGGCCGCCTGCATCAACATTTGTCTAATTAGGATTTTTCGTACCTAAAGCCGATAGTTTTTGGTCGTATACCCTCTCTAAAACGACCGGGCGCTGGCGGTAGCTGTGACCGGTGTTTTTGCAGCCATTAGCAACGATTCCCAAAACGGAAGCTCCAGAAATTTTTAATTCTTCTAAAACTTTGCGAACTTGCGATCGGTCGGTTTGCCCAATTTGGACGACCATAATCGTAGCGTCTGTGTGAGCTGCGATCAAGTGGGTGTCTGCTAAGCCTGCTAGTGGCGGGGTGTCATAAATTACTAAGTCAAAAAATGCTTGAAATTGCTCCATCAGATACTGCATTTTTTTGGAAGAAAGAAGCTTGATCGGATCGGGGGGAATTTGGCCTGCGGTGAGTACAAACAAATTTTCTTGGTTCGGGGCTCGTTGAATCGCGTCGTTGAGGCTGAGATCTGTGGAGATGGCATCGCCTAGGCCACGCACGTTTGGCAGTCCTAATTGAGCGTGCAGTTGCGGGCAGCGCAAATCTGCATCTACTAACAATACTCGCTGTCCGACTGCTGCTGCTGTGGCTGCAAGGTTCAAAGCTACTGTAGATTTGCCGTCTCCGGCTACGGCTGAACCAACTAAGAGCGATCGAATTGCCTTGCCTGCACTCAGCAAGTGAATGTTCGTGTATAGCGATCGAAATGCTTCTAAAAATTGATAGTCCAAGTCGCTCAAAATACTTGATCCCCCGCTCATCGGACCAGTATGTCTAGCTTCGCCCGGTTCGACTACTTCCACTTTCGAGTTCGATCGAGCCGATGTTAGTTTCCTCTGTCTGGCTGGCGGTCTGCGCTTGACTTTTTTGGTAAACGGAATCACCCCGAGTATTGGCAATCTTGTGGCGATTCTCAGTGATTCTGGAGTGTGGAACACAGTATTTAGTACCTCTACCAGCAAGCCGACTGCTATGCCCAGCAGACTGCTTAAAATTACTGCCAACGCTAACTGTTTTTTGGTTTGTTTGACGGTAGCTGTTATAGGCTGGCCGTATTTGTCTAGCGGAATTTGCGGAGGATTTATCAGCACCCAGGGGATTTGCTGCTGAGCTGCATCGATCCGCAACGCTTCTCGTTTTGCCAAGAAGTCCGAAAAACTTTTAGTAACTACTTGCAGTTCCCGCTGTAAATTGTCGTATTGTCGGGTTGTGACTGAAAAATTTCTAATTTTTTGGTTGAGAGCATTTTGCAAAGCGGTCATTTCGCGATCGCGCGCTTCAACTTCTTTGATTTGGGTCTCTAAATTTCCCATCACCACTTTTCTTGCTTGTTGAGTGGCAGTTAAAATCAGTTCTTCCCGACTTTTTCGCAACGCTAAAACTGGCAAACTGTCTTCTCTATACTGAGCTAATTTTAATGACAATTCCGAGTCAATTCTCTGAATTTGACCTAAGAGTCCGGCGTAAGCTTGTCCTTGGGTCATCAGCAGCCCCTGGGGATTATTTTCGTTGAGTAGTTTTTCATAGCTTTGATAGAGGTTTCGCATCCCTTTTAGCTGAACTCTAATTTCTACTTGCTTACCTCGAATGCTTTGAACTTGTTCAGAGAGAGATTTCCCCTCCATCTGAGGTTCAAACAAGTTGCTCTGCTGCCGCAGTCTTTGGACTTGCAGTTGCAGAACTTCCACTCTTTCTCGGAGCTTGGGCATCTCCGTATCTATAAACTTAATACCTTGATTAATGCCCATCAGCCGTTGCTGCAAGCTGTAATCTAGATAAGCTTTAGAAATTTTCTCCAATACGCGGTAAATCTTTTTTTGGTCTGAATCTTTGTAGCGAACTTGTAAAATTTTTGTGCCTTGCTGTTTGCCATCTTTCGTGTAGCTGATGCGCTGGATCGACATTTTTGATATCAGTTCGCTATAGTTCATTTTGGGATACGAAGCCCGCAATTCCTCAATCACTGGCTGCATCATTCTGGGACTTCGCAAAATCCTAATTTGGGTTTCGTAGTCTAGTAGGCTAATTCCTTCTATATTAATTCTTGCTAAGTCTGCAGATTGGGTGTTGTTTAATTGTTTGGATTGCAAACCTTCAGCCGTGGCTGGTTCTACTAACAGGGAAAAGGAGCCTTCATACTCGATCGTAATCTGTTTAGACGTGAGGACGATCGCTGTTCCTGCCAGGGCGCTCAAAGCAATGGTGGCTGCTGCCATGACCAGGAAGCGACGGCGCACGACCCCTAACAACCAGGACAAGTCTAGCTTTTCTTCTTCTCTCTCCTCTACGAAGTGAGATCTGTAGTTCTGAGCTGCTAACTCCGGCAGCTTGCCATTCGATTTGGGTTTGAAGGGTTGATAATCTTGTCTGCTATCCATATTCAGCCTGGGTATTTTTGAGGTTGATATTTTTGAGGTTGATATTTTTGAAGCGGCCAGGTCGCGGCTGGGTAATTTTATTGTTTCGTTTATTCTAGCCTTTGCCAGGAATTATCCACCTCACCCGCCGCCTTCTTACCTGAATAAAAATCGGAGAACGTTTATAAAATTTAACACTCCCGTAGCTGGCCCGACAGGTCCGATTACAGCGTTCATGCGATCGACAAAATCGACGAGACCCCTGCGAGATACGATAATCATGTCGTTGTTGCGAAGTTGAGGATTGGTTTCTTCGTTAATTCCTTGAGTCAAATTGACTTCGATCGTCCGTTTAGTAGCTGTACCATCGTTATTGAGGCGGACTAGCTCAACTTTATCCCTCCTAGCTCTGGTATTCTCGTAGCCAAAAAATCCTCTGGAAACTAAAGCTTGATTCAGTGTGGCATTAGCTGGGAGCCTCAAGGGATCGAGGGATGTTCTGAGTTCTCCTACTACATAAACGTTAATGGCGACAGGGGCAAAGTTAGTGCTCGCGAGTACGCCAGCTTCTGCAGGGTTGACGATCGTAGCTTTGGGAACGATGATCGTGTCTCCCTGCTGGAGGATTGTATCTTGGGCACCGTCGCCGGACTCTAGGAACTGCCACAGGTTGACTGGGATAATTTGTTCGCCGCTTCTGGTGACGCGCCGCACTTGGATTTGCCGGATGTCGGCATCGGATGTGATGCCGCCGGCTAGCTGAATCGCCCGGATGACGGTGGGGAAACCTTCGCGGCTGAGGTCGTTTGTGGTGTTGCCACCGATCACGACGTAAGCCCCAGGGCGGGTGACTTGACCCACGATGGAGATCGATCGAGGTTTTTCTGGGGGTGGCGAAAAGTTGGCCGTCGCAAATTGACGAGCTTCTGCTTGGTTGAAGTTGGCGACTGTGGGGATCACGATTGTGTCTCTGTCTTGCAAAATGATGTCTTGAGAGATGTCTCCTTCTTGCAAGAATTTCCACAGGTTGACGTTGAGGACTTGATCGGGGCCGTCTCGTTGGGGACGGCGGACACGGATGTTGCGAATGTCGGCGACACCCGTGACGCCTTCTGCTAGTCTGATCGCTTGGGTGACGGTGGGGTACTGGACACTCGGCGAGGCTCCCGGGCCAGGAGTTAGGGTAATGATGAAGTTTCCGGGCCTGGTGACTTCTCCGATGACGCCGACGTTGAGGGGGCGGGCGGCGACGAGGCTGACTGTGACTATGGGGTCTTTGAGGACGCGGCGGTAGGCGTTGCGGATGATGTTGGTGGCTTCTACTAAGGTGCGGCCGCGGACGGAGATCAAGCCGATTAAGGGCAGGTTGACTGAACCGTCGGAAAGGACTTCGTAGCCGCGGCTGAGTTCGGGTACTTCGAGTATTTCTACTTGGATGCGATCGCCGCCGCCGAGTTTATAGCTTTCCGGCGATCTCGTAACGGGCGCAACGTTCTGGGCTTGCTGTGCGCCTAGCGGGATGGGAAGTTGTGCCGGGGTGCTTCTGGCATCAGCGAGGACACTGGAAGCAAACAAGACAACACCCACAACCGACCGGGCTATCTGTCTTGGAAAATGGGTGTTAACCATACACCACCTAATTTTATTGACTATGATTTATATAAGTGTAGCCTTTTTAGTGCTGGGCAAAAAGCTCATTATTTTAAGCTATCGCCGAAAAAACGATGCTGTATTTTTGCTTGTTCCCTAATTTCTGTGTTAGCGTGGTTCCGGGTTGATGGCTATATTTTATATCTAGATAATTTTGTCTTGTTTGGGATAAAGGAAAGCAATTATGACTGAACCAGTGTCTCTACCAAATATGCTGAAAGAGCTGATTTTAGGTAGTTCTTCATTGACATGGATGCTACTTGCTATAGTCGCGATAGCCACTATGCTATTATTTCAATTTGCTAGCTCTAAAAAAATAGGTTTAGCTTTAGAAAAAAGCTTTGCTGGTCTTTATATTTTCATCTCTCCCTTTCTGATACAACCTCCTTTTAATTACTTGCATTTTGTCAACTTGAAAGATCCAGAAGGTGGCATATTAAAACTCATACCTTATTTTTTTTACCCCTGGGTAGTATTTATTTTAATTTCAAGAATTAAAAAATTTAGTAGCAATTTTATAGAAATTTTTGCCAAAGTATTGACAATGAATCCTTTTTTCTTACTTTATATATTACTTCCATTACTGTCTACATTATGGTCTCTAGTTCCTGAAGCAACGCTAAGAGCAGGCCTAGCTTTTTCAGGATTTACTGCTTTCGGGTTTTACATTGCAGCCCAATATAAATGGGAGGATTTATCTCGTTTCTGGCGGTGGGGATACACGGCAATAGGTTTGGCAAGTTTCGTAATAGAACCCCCTGGATCAGGCGATTTTGTCGGCTTAACCCAATCTAAAAATTCTTTGGGGGGAGTCTTAGCTCTCTGTACGGCATTTTGGTATTTGCATTATTTTCAAGGAGCTAAAACTCAGAAAGAGCGCTGGATTTCTTTGGGAATGATGTTCTTTTCGTTTTACCTAGTAAGGGCTAATAAATCGGGATCTGCTCTAGTGATTACTATCATATTAATAATGGCAGTGTCGTCACTAAACTTTCTAAAAAAATTAAGTTTTCAGTGGGCATTTACTGCGATTATATGTTTCCTGGTGGTCAGCATAATTATGACTGTTTTTGTAGTAGACAACCTAGAGGATATTATTGTAGGTGGGTTAGGCAAGGACTTGACTCTAACTGGGCGGACAGAATTCTGGCCACAGTTAGTGGCTGCGGTCAATCAGCGTCCCTGGTTTGGCTACGGATACGATGGATTTTTTCAACAAGATAAGCTAGGAGCGGGTACTCCTGCTTATTTTATTTATACTCCAAATGGATTTCAACCGAAAAATCCTCACAATGGCGCCATCGGGATCTTGTTAGCCTTCGGTTGGCCGGGATTAATTTTAATGATGACTTCCTTGGTACTCAATTTAGCTTACGCAGTTCGGTATTTGAGTCGTAGCACTCTGGAAGAAGCGGGAATGCCTATTTGTTTTCTAGTGTCTATTATTATAAGCAACATCACAGAAGGTTATATTATAGAGATAGCAAATCCTTGGCTGAGTTACGCAATGTTGACGGTTCGACTTGCGATAGATAATGCTAACAATAGTTCTAACAGTAGCACCAGTAACCCTCAAAGGCGTTCTTTAGCTCACACTGTCCATTGAAGTAACCATTGGGCGGATCGTGGGTCAAGTAGAGGAACATCTCATATTTGTAAAAACACTTCTTCTGAGTCCTTCCTTCTTCCTCTTTCCTTCTGCTTCCAAACTCCAATTTCTAGGTTGGCTGCTTTCATTGAGATGCTCCCTCAAGTTGTGGTATGTTGTTATAGGATCAACCAGTCTAATTTTGCAAGATTGCCGACCCTGCCAGAACCGCGTTTGTGTTTTGTAAAGATTTAAAATATTCTGATGCTAGATAAGTTAACTGCGGTCAGTCAAAGGCTCGGCCCTAGTCTGCGCCAGGTACTCAGCAACATAGCTTGGCTGTTCACTGACCAAATTTTGCAGATGGGTCTAGGCCTGTTTGTAGGCCTTTGGGTGGCTCGCTATCTTGGTCCGACACAATTTGGATTGCTCAACTACGCGATCGCCTTTGTGTCGCTGTTTAGTTCAGTGGCAACGATGGGGTTGGGTACTCTGGTAGTGAGGAATATCGCTCGCGACCCAGAATGCAAAAATGAGACTCTGGGAACAGCCTTCGGACTGCAATTTACTGGTGGCTGCATCACTTTGTTGTTAACTGTCACCGTGATTGCGCTACTCAAGCCCAACGACACTCTGACTCGGTGGCTGGTAGGTATCATCGCAGCAGGAACTATCTTTAATGCTTTTGAGGCTATCAATTTTTGGTTTCAGTCCCAAATCCAGTCAAAATATACAGTGTTGGCTAAAAATTCGGTATGTTTTTTAGTTGCTGCTGTCAGAATTGGGTTAGTGACAATTAAAGCTCCCCTGCTTGCCTTCGCCTGGGTTCGATTGGGAGAGGTGGCATTGGTAGGAATCGCTTATGTATATTTTTATAAGCTTACGGGGAATAAAATTAAGGATTGGCATTTTAGTTGGGAACGGTGTAAGGAACTGCTCTCGGAGAGTTGGCCGATTATTTTGTCGGGATTGGCAGTTTATGTGTACTCAAAAACCGATCAGATAATGCTCGGCGCCATGAATCAAAATGCTCAACTGGGCTATTATGCTGCGGCTGTTAAAATTTCGGAAATCTGCGATTTTTTGCCGATGATCATATCCAGCTCTATTTTTCCCAAATTAGCTAATTTGAGAAAGACAAATTATGAAGAATATCTAAATAAATTTCAAATTTACTCGGATATTATGATATTTTTATGGTTGGGGGTGGCCATACCGATATCATTACTTTCTCCCTGGATAGTGCATCTGCTTTACGGTGAAAAATATGCACAGTCAGCAGCGGTACTGGCTCTCTACGTTTGGGCGCAATTTGGCAGTAACTTTGGAGTAGCACGGAGCACATATTTGAACATAGAAGGTCAGTTGCGCTACGGCCTTTACTTGACTGTAGTCGGATCTATTTTCAATGTAGCGTTGAACTTTT
Source organism: Microcoleus sp. Pol12B5 (assembly GCF_036701335.1). Lineage (NCBI taxonomy): Bacteria > Bacillati > Cyanobacteriota > Cyanophyceae > Oscillatoriales > Microcoleaceae > Microcoleus > Microcoleus sp. Pol12B5. The sequence goes on from NZ_JAUBQQ010000085.1 coordinate 10,733, forward strand.
TCCTAATTCCTAAGTATGGAGCTTTTGGAGCAACTGCAGCTACTCTTATAACTTATTTTTACGTGATTATATTAGTGAATTTCTTGATCAAGGAATTGCGCCCCTTCGGAAATTTCATCTGGCGATCCCTTAACTTATACAAGGCAGCTTGTAGAATCAGAGGATTAATAAAGTGATTCAAATTAAACCTAAAATCGAACAGCGATCGAATTGCCCCTATTGTGGAACAGAACTTCATCCCAAAAATGTTATGTGGCACGGTATCCACATTATTCTAGACTCTAAGTGCGAGGGATGCGGCAGCGAGATAATCGACGATTTGAGAGTAGGTCATGGAGTGAAAAACTACATCCAAGTTAATTTAATAAAAGGAGAAGTTTTTGCAGCCGATACTTACAAAAAGGAATGGTTAGGCAAACCATTACTCTATTCACTCCAAAATCCTCAACCGGAACAACTTGAGATTGTAAAAGAAATTTTTAAACCCTGCAATCGGGTAATTATCTTAAACTGTATCGATCATCTTTATGGTCACTCCCTGCTCAAGTTGCTAAATGCACAAAGGCACTTAGAATGCAATTCTGACTACGGGTTAGTTGTGATAGTTCCTAAGTTCTTAAGGTGGATGGTTCCCGATGAAGTTGCAGAAATCTGGACAGTGCCTATGTCTTTAAAAAATGGTCAGAATTACTATCCCAGTTTCGCCGAGTTTGTTGAAGAAGAAGCTAAACGCTTTGATGAAATTTATGTCAGCGAAGCCTATTCTCATCCCAGTCAGTTCGACATCACGCGCTTTACTAGAGTTCCCAAACATAACTTTGAGAACAAAGAAATCAAAATTACTTTTATTTGGCGCGAAGATCGTTTATTAGTTAACCGTTTGCTGTTTCGAGTGCTTAGAAAAATAGATCAACAAGCAATGTCACTGCGATTGCAAAATTTAAAAATTCAGCAGTTATTTGAGAAGATCAGGTTGCAAGTACCAGAAGCACAATTTGCAGTGGCTGGTCTGGGGACAAAAACTAAGTTTCCAGAATGGATTAAAGATTACAGGGTGGATAGTTTTAATGAAAAAACTGAAAAGGAGATTTGTCACCTTTATTCAGAGAGCCGCTTAATAATTGGTCTTCACGGCTCCAATATGTTGCTACCGTCTGGTCATGCTGGTATGACAATTGATTTGATAGATGAGCGGTGGGGAAACTTTGCCCAAGATATTTTATACCAAGAAAGCGACCCGAGAATGGCTACTTTTCGCTATAGATTTTTGCCGTATCAGACTAGCAATGATACACTGGCATTCATAGCGGCTGTAATGCTTCTCAAGTGGTCTAAATTTAAATCCCAGATGACTGCTGATGTTATATAACGTCCGGCTACTTAGACATAATACCGAATCGGCTAGCATTCAACTATTTTCCGTATTATAAATATGGATAAACTTGTCAATGTTGTGAAAGTCTTTGACATTTTTTCTCAACCATTGTTCATCCTTGTCCCACCACTTAAACTTCAGCAAAAAATCAATCTTTTGTTCATCAAACCTATAGCGAATAATTTTTGCGGGAATGCCTCCACAGATAGCATAAGGTGGCACATCTTTGGTGACAACGGCTCCGGCTGCGATGATGGCTCCATCACCAATAGTTACACCATCTACAACAATAACATTTGAGCCAATCCAAACATCATTACCTATATGGACAGTTTTTTCCTCTTCTTCAAAATATTTTTTGTCTACAAAGGTTGTCCCTACTAGCATCTTGGGCGAATAAAATATCGGATGGCTTGAAACAAAATTTCCTACCGGATGTACGCCTAAGCGAATGATGCAGTTGGGCCCAATTGAACAAAAATTGCCGACAACACCATTGAAAATTCGCGTATTATCGCGCACATAAGTGTAAGAACCAATGACAGAATCTTTTATGGCTACGCGACTAGACACACTAACATTGTGACTGATAGTTGAATTGGTAACCAAAGCCATATAGTCTTGATAAAAGTTATCATATTTAAACTTGTTCTTCCACCAATTGACTAAAAATCGCAGATATTCAGTGAGCGGATTTTTGAGTAGAGAACTGAGAAGTGCTGACATTTTAGACATCGTTACTAATTACTTATTCAAGGTTAAATATTGTGTTCCCGCATAACTTATTTATTTTTTTCTTAATACGCCTGATTAATGGAGGATGATAATCATAAAATGTATCTTGAGTGAATTGATCGGCTACAAAATTTCGGATCGCGTGGTTGGGATGGTTTAAAGGAAAGGTTATTGCTTCCGTTGGCATATTACTGTATATACTATCTTCTCCTGAAGTATGGGTAGCTTGACTGCCAAATCCAATATTAGAAATTAAATTTTTTTCTGGAATAATAGCAAGTCCATTGTGAACCCAACAAGTAAAAAGCCATCTAAAAAACCAATTGTTGAGAGTTCCATCATAGGAAACTTGAAAAGCACTATCCCAAACCTTTACAGATTGAGAATTAGCTAATAAATTTCCGAGAAAACCTGCTTCCCGAAGTTGAGGCCATAACTTCATGTCAATATCATAGTATTGCCATGCTCGGCGCCAAGTTGCCCATCCCCAACAGTTACTAAAACGCGAAAAATAGTAACTGTCTTCTGTTCTTTTTCTCCCAAACTGTAAATTTACACCAGCGATTGACATAATCCGTTTGTCATCTCGATAATACTCTAATAACTGTTCACAAAAAGGGAAGAAGTTTGGGTGGGGCAAACAGTCATCTTCTAAAATAATTGCTTCCTCTACGGTATTAAATACCCAGTCGAAACCGCTAGAAATGCGATCCTTGCAACCTAAATTAATCTCTGAATAATTTTTCAGAACTTGACAGTCCCAATCGACCCGATCGATAATTGCACGTACAGCGGCGCACTTTTCAGCTTCCCCAGGTTTGTTGACACGAGGGCCGTCAGCAATTACTAACAGCTTAGGCGGCTTAACTTGTCTAATCGCCTCGAAGACTTTTTCGGTATTATCAACTCGATTGAAAACAACGAAAACAATGGGAGTTTTTATCTGGGAATGTGGCATTTAAACTTTCGACTCCAAGGATTATAAATATTTTTGCTTAGTAGAACTCATCATTATAAATGTGCTAGGAAGCTTGCAGGGTTGGTCTGTTAACTTAAGTTCTAAATTCCAATTTATCACCAAAAAGTTCGCGGGTCAACTATAATACAGCAATAGTTTATCCAGACAGACTTCTAAGACTGACGCTCTTAAACTCTCAAACCTTGATACCCCGACCCCCTTGGCTAAGTGGGGCACTCTTAAAGCCCTCTTGTGAAAGGGGCGAGCGACTGCGTAAGCCCTAATTTCGTTCTTGTAGCGGCGGTTGCAACCGCCGAGCGAGTGGCAAAATAAAACACTGTTACTTTTAGCCTTACCTATCGTTAAAAACCGCAACACAGGGAAGAATGAACCGTACTAATATCGCCGTCCTTTTAACTTGCTTCAATCGCAAACAGAAAACATTGGCTTGCTTAGAGGCTCTTTTTAACCAGGCACTTCCAACCAATGTAGATATTTCCACCTATATAGTCGATGATGCCAGTACCGACGGTACTAGCGAAGCAGTTCACCAAGCCTACCCTCAAGTCAAGATTTTTCATGGGGATGGCAATTTATTCTGGAACGGCGGAATGCGCTTTGCTTTCACCGAAGCCATGAAAGACGATCCCGACTACTACCTTTGGCTGAACGACGATACAATTATGTATCCAGAAGCCCTTAAAACCTTATTAACAACCAGCAACCAACTCGCTCAAAAAGGAGAAACAAAAGCCATCGTCTCCGGTTCTACCTGCGATCCCCAAACGGGTAAAACTACTTACGGTGGCGTGGTGCGAGACCACCCCATTCTTCCCTTCCGATACCGCCTCGTAGAACCAACTCAAGAAGCTCTACTTTGTAGCACAATACATGGCAACTGTGTTCTACTTCCTCGCAATGTCGTCCAACTTGTGGGCAACCTAAATCCTGCTTTTGTTCATTATATTGGCGATTGGGATTATGGTTTACGAGCGAGACAGAAAGGATGTACAGTTTGGATTGCTCCCGGTCATTTAGGAACTTGTTCCCTCAACCCACAGGTGACAAAAACCGCTGCAAAAAATTTGAGCGAAGGGTTAGATAAAATGAGCACGCCGAAAGGTTTATCTTTTAAAGATGCGACCCTGCAGCCGCCTGGAGAATGGAAGGTATTTACTCAGCAGCATGGTGGTTTGTTGTGGCCAATTTATTGGCTGCTACCTTATCGAAGGTTAATTTGGTTGTCAGTGTTGAGTAAACTGGGATTGACTAAAAACAAAACTCAAGGTGAATAGGATGGTTGACAAAAAGGAATTTCGCATCGCTTGGCTCGTTCCTTCGGCAGAATTTGGGGCCTATTGGCCGCCGGTTTTACATGAGCTGAAAAAACTAATTCCGAACACGATTTTTTATACAGGTCGCCTCTGGCCTCGCTACGATCCGGAAGCTCCTGGTACAGAAGTAGTCGAAGTTGTGGGAGATACTCAATTCATCACCACCCAAAAGATAGAAACGGGGTACAGTCGTGGTTATATTAAGGCTACTCCTGGGATTATTTTTCCTCTTTTGAAATTCAAGCCTCAGGTCATTTTTGCTAGTGGATTTTCGATCTGGACATTGGTAGCTATAATCTTTAAGCCTATAGGGAAATGGCGACTGGTTTTAGTTTATGAAAGTAGTTCCCCGAATGTAGACTTTCGAGATTCTAAGGTGCGCTCGACTATTCGACGCTGGATGGGGAAATTTGCGGATACCTTTGTTTCTAATAGTCGCCGAGGTAAAGAATATTTGGTAGAAGTGATTGGGGCAGACGAAAGTAATATCTTTGCTAAACCTTACATGGTTCCTGATGCTAAAGCTTTGGTACAAAAGTTAGAAAATAATAAGTCTGTATCCTTGTCATTTCCCCACCCAATTTTTTTGTGCGTGGGTCAAGTAATTTCTCGCAAAGGGATTAAGAATCTGTTAGAAGCTTGCACAATTTTGCAAAGCCAGGGATACTCGAATTACACAGTCATGATCGTTGGAGATGGAGAACAGCGATCGGAACTAGAAGCTCTTACAAAAGAATGGGCTTTAGAACAACAAATTGTTTGGACAGGGTGGATAGAATACGGATACTTGGGGTCTTATTTTCTAGAAGCTGATGTGTTTGTTTTTCCTACGTTAGAAGATACTTGGGGAATGGTGGTGCTAGAAGCGATGGCATTTGGTAAGCCGGTTTTGTGTTCAAAATGGGCGGGGGCTTGCGAAATGATCGTTGAAGGTGAAAATGGTTATATTTTTGATCCCTATCAGTCTGAAGGTATTGCAAACGCGATGCGGGACTTGATTGATTGCCCCGAAAAGTTAGTTATGATGGGGCAAAAGTCCCAGGAACTGATCGCTGAACATACACCTGAAAAGGCTGCCAAATTAATAGCAGATGTGACGTCGCTAGTATTGGAGAAAAGTTGATGAAAATTCTTTTATCTGCCTTTGCGTGCGAACCGAATCTCGGCTCCGAAGAGGGAGTAGGATGGAATACGGTTATCCAATCTGCTAAACATCACGAAAGTTGGGTATTTACTCGCACGTTTTGTCGATCGTACATTGAAGCAGAACTAGAGCGGAATCCAGTGCCAAACCTGCACTTTGTTTATTTTGATCCGTTTGGGTGGAGCGAAGATTGGAAGGGGAAACAAGGATTGCTGCAACTTCACTACTATCTGTGGCAAATCTGGGCTTATTTTATCGCTCGGAAGCTCGATCGCGAAATTGGTTTTGACATAGTTCATCACGTAACTTATGTCAAACATTGGTCTCCAAGTTTCTTGGCGCTGTTGCCACATCCTTTTATTTGGGGGCCTGTGGGGGGTGCAGAAGCAGCACCAAAGCCTTTTTGGCAAGATTTTAGCCGCCGGGGCAAAATTTACGAAACGCTGCGGGCATTGGCTCAAAGCGTAGGAGAACGAGATCCGTTTGTGGGCCTGACGGCGCGTCGCAGTGCCGTGGCGCTGGCAACTACGGAAGAAACCGCAGCCAGACTGCGATTTCTCAAAGCAAAAAACGTGAAGATTTTCTCGCAAGTCGGTTTATCGCAGCAGGAAATTCAAGAACTAGAGAAATTTTCTCCCCCGCCTGAGCAACCAATTAGATTCATCAGTGTCGGTCGTCTCTTACACTGGAAAGGGGTGCACTTAGGACTCCGTGCATTTGCGGAGGCGAAGCTGGAACAATCGGAATACTGGATTGTCGGAGACGGCCCGGAAAGGCAGCGTTTGGAAGCTTTGGCAACAGAATTGGGACTGGCAAATAAAGTATTTTTTTGGGGAACTTTATCTCGCACTGAAACTCTTTCTAAAATGGGGGAGTCTCACGTTCTCCTCCATCCGAGTTTGCATGACTCTGGTGGTTTTGTGTGCACGGAAATGATGGGGGTTGGTCGTCCCACGATTTGTTTGGATTTGGGGGGACCGGCTACTCAAGTGACGGAGCAAACGGGAATTAAAGTTGCTGCTACTGATCCCGATCGCACGGTGCAAGGTCTAGCAGAAGCTATAGTGTCTTTAGCGCAAGATCGTGAATTGCGAGAGCGCTTGGGTCGATCGGGTCAAACGCGCGTCAGGGAAATCTATGATTGGGATGTTAAAGGTCTATTCTTTGCCCAATTGTGCGAAGATGTATTCGATGGAAAATCAGGATAACTTCTGATTTGTTCGATCGGGCAAAACAAAGAAAACTATATTTTTTCAGGCGGTGAAACGTGGGCGTTGCAATCATTACTGGCTCGGCGGGTTTAATTGGCTCTGAGGCGTGTCAGTTCTTTGCCAAACAAGGCTTAGATATAGTTGGGATCGACAATAATATGCGCCAGTTCTTTTTTGGTGCTGATGGTTCCACAAACTGGAACCGCCAACTGCTCGAAAAGTCTTTGGGTACCAAGTATTATCACTTAGATGTGGACATTCGCGACTATGAAGCGATTACCAATATCTTTCAGCGGTACGGCGAGTCGATCGAATTAGTAATTCACACAGCAGCCCAGCCCAGCCATGATTGGGCTTCCCGTGCTCCGAAAATAGACTTTACCGTCAATGCCAACGGCACTCTCAATCTTCTAGAAGTAACTCGTCTTTACTGTCCTAAAGCAGTTTTCATTTTCACTTCTACCAATAAAGTATACGGCGATACGCCTAACAGTTTGCCTTTAATTGAATTAGAGCACAGGTGGGAAATTGAACCCGGGCATACTTACGAAGGTGGCATTCGGGAAGATATGTCAATCGATCAGTGCCTGCACAGTTTGTTTGGTGCTTCTAAGGTAGCTGCTGACGTTTTAGTTCAAGAATACGGTCGATATTTTAATATGAACACCGCTTGTTTTCGCGGCGGCTGTTTGACAGGTCCAAATCACTCAGGAGCTCAATTGCACGGCTTCCTAGCCTACTTGATGAAGTGTGCTGTCACGGGAACTCCTTACACCGTGTTTGGCTACAAAGGCAAGCAAGTTCGCGATAACATTCATAGCGCAGATTTAATTTCGGCATTTTATGAATTTTATAAAGCTCCCCGAAGCGCCCAAGTTTATAATACAGGAGGAGGCAGGTACAGCAATTGTTCGATGTTAGAAGCGATCCAGATGTGCGAAGCAATTGCGGAACGCAAATTTAATTGGACTTATGCTGAAGGGAATCGCATTGGCGATCACATTTGGTGGATTAGCGACAATTCAAAATTTTCCAGTCACTATCCCAACTGGAAAATGAAATATAACGTTAAACAAATTCTACAGGAGATTTATGAATGTAACCGCGAGCGTTGGCTGAAAGAAGATTCCTAATGATTGAACGGGGCAAAAAGAATGGGCTGGGGATTTCGGTAAACGATTGAAGAATACAAGGTTAAAGAAATCTTAGGGGAGATTTATGAGTGTAACTGCGAGCGTTGGCTTAAAGAGGTGTTCCATGATTGATAAAGGGAAAAAGAATGTACTAGGCATATTAGTAAATGCCGTTAATTATGAAGCGGCTGTTAGCAAAATTATTGCAGCAGCCAGCGCCGGAAAACCAATGTCTGTTTCTGCTCTAGCGGTTCACGGGGTAATGACTGGGGTTCTCGACAGCACTCATCGTTATCGGATTAATCACATTGACTTAGTATTGCCAGACGGACAGCCCGTCAGGTGGGCATTAAATTGGCTATACCATACGGAATTGCCCGATCGAGTTTGCGGGCCGAATGCGATGTTACAAATCTGCGAACGTGCGGCAGAAGAAGGATTACCTATCTATTTGTACGGCTCTCAAGCTTCTGTACTGGAAGCTTTATCTCGCAATCTCTGCCAGCGTTTTCCCAAGTTAATTATTGCTGGAACTCAGCCTTCTAAATTTAGGCAGGTTTCGGCCCAAGAGAAACAAGAAATTGCACAGGAAATTCGCAACAGCGGTGCAGCGATTACGTTTGTCGGTTTGGGGTGTCCCCGGCAAGAAGTCTGGGCTTACGAATACCGAGACGACTTATCAATGCCGTTGATTGCTGTAGGTGCTGCTTACGATTTTCATGCGGGTAATTTGGCTAAAGCTCCTGACTTTTTATCTAAAATAGGTTTGGAATGGCTGTTTCGGATGATGAAAGAACCTCGGCGCCTTTGGCAACGGTATGTTTTTTTGAATCCGCTTTATATCTGGCTGTTTTTGCTACAAGCTTTGAAAATCAAAAAGTTCGACCCCACAGACGCGACGCCGCCTGTTGAAGAAGTATTATATGGTTGAAATTTAAAAGTTTCTTGTGCATTATGGGTACTCACAAGAAAAAATTAAAAAATCAAACACATCGTAACTAATCGTTTTGAGGTGTAACTGCGATTGCATATTCAATAAAACTTATATCAAATCCGGTGGCATCGGAATTATAGTGGGATATATTAAGCTCGCGATTTGGATAGCGAGCTTAATATATCCCAGTGGCATGATCCAAATATATTATGCCGATGCAACCGCAAACGATGTTACGCCAGAAAGCAATTTTTACATTATCTATGTGGTAAGCTGCGGACTGCACACATTACATACAAAGTTTGTGCCTCAGTTTTGATCGAGTCAGGTGGATTGCTGGGTCAATAGTCGCATTTGGTTTGACTGTAATCCTGCCATGGGCGATGATCGCAGGGGATCGCAAAAGTAGTGTGAGTGTATAACCAAACTTGATAATCAAACCAAAAGTTTATTGCCTTTACCTCGATTTGGCTATGGCTTTTGTGCCACAATCCGGATCGAATCGTACTTGTTTTCATCAGCAGCAACAATTGTTTTCAGCAGTAGCTTCCAAGCTTGGAATTTACTGTTTTCTTGGAGCTTTACTATCTGATGAGATGCCATTGAATCGAACCCACTGAAAATTTTTCTTTCATCATCGATCCAACTGTTGGCAAATTGGCGATAGTAGCCATTAAACTCAGTAGAAATTATCTCAAATCCCACTTTTTCACAGATAGCGCGGAAGCTCTGCGGTGTGAAGAAATACAAATGCCTTGGTACATCTAGATGCATCCATGCAATCCCTGATGACTTCAGCCCAATAAGTAGCTAGACAAAATTAATTACATAGTTTTCTCCAAATTCTTTCAGGATTTTTTCCACAGATGCAACAAAAGT
>NZ_JAUBQQ010000086.1:0-19970 GCF_036701335.1 Microcoleus sp. Pol12B5
CCTCAAAACTTGGCTGTGCTCAGACGGATGGCCCTTAATGCCCTCAACCTGTGAAACCACCCTACCGCGTAGCTTGAAACAAAAAAGGAACCGGCCAGCAATGAGTGATGAGTACATGATGCTTATTATCAAATCCTTGTGTCAAGCCTGATTGAGATGCTCTTACCCTGGTTTGGTTGGCGTTGGTATAGACAATCAGCTTTACCAATTCCTGGGATGATAGCGCTTGTATAGACGATCTCCATTAATCAACTCGACCTTGTTGCAAATACCAGGTCGTTTTTTTAGGCTCATATTAGCTTCGCTAGTTCTGGGCGTATCTTTAGTGATGGCAAAAAGTGTAGAAAAACAGATGGTGGAGTTAGCTGGAGTTATCGATTATAGTCTTGAACCAATTAACAAAAAGCAACTCGCTGCTTTCAAACTAACCCATGCTTTTCGAGACTCATTGATAAAATTGTGAAATTGGGAAGGAGACTTCTGATGAACAACCAATGGGATCTGAGCGAATTCCGTCTATTCGTAGAAGAAACACTCAAACAATGGCAAGTGCCAGGAGTAGCGATCGCGATCGTACTTATCAGCATAACTACGAGATAGCAGAAAATTCGATCGCCCTTTAACATCAATCGTTTAATTATTTCGATCGCATTTTGGCAAAATTCCTCAACAGTTAAGCGGAAAAACCCCTCGCAGCCGATAATCACCCGCTTCTCCCCCAAATCTCCACGCACAACAGCATCCTCGAAATAATCGGACATTTCCCGCACACTTACAGGTACGATCGAACTATTGTCATCTGATTTGAGATTGGGGATTGTCCCCATCAGTCAACCTGCGCGTCGTAATGAATCCGGGGGCTGGTTTTTTTATCCAAAATCCCAAATCCCAAATCTCAAATCGGCATGGTCATTAGCCATTTGCCAACAGTCACATAATTGTTGACAATATTGCACAATAGATAAAATTGTAAATATATAGCACCTGCGTTTTTTTTGACCGCTTATGAATAGCAGATTCCTCGATCGCCTCCACCACCCCTCACGCCCCGTCATCGTCTTCGACGGCGCGATGGGAACCAACCTGCAAGTCCAAAACCTCACCGCAGAAGACTTTGGCGGCAAAGAATACGAAGGTTGCAACGAATATCTCGTCCACACCAAGCCGGAAGCAGTCGCCAACGTGCACCGGGGATTCCTCGAAGCAGGGGCCGATGTCATCGAAACAGACACCTTTGGCGCTGCTTCCATCGTTCTCGCCGAATACGATTTGGCAGACAAAGCATATTATCTCAACAAAACTGCCGCCGAACTCGCCAAGGGTATCGCCGCCGAATTTTCCACGCCAGAAAAACCTCGATTTGTCGCAGGATCGATCGGGCCAGGCACCAAATTGCCAACATTAGGACACATTGATTTTGACACGCTCACCGCCGCTTTTACCGAACAAGCAGAAGGACTTTATGACGGCGGCGTTGACTTATTTATTGTCGAAACTTGTCAAGATGTGCTGCAAATTAAATCAGCATTAAATGCCATTGAAGAAGTATTTAAGAAAAAAGGTGCGCGCATTCCGTTAATGGTATCAGTCACAATGGAAGCCACCGGCACCATGTTAGTCGGTTCCGACATCAGCGCCGCCCTAGCCATTTTGCAGCCGTACCCGATCGACATTTTAGGCCTGAACTGCGCCACCGGACCCGATCGCATGGCCGAACACGTCAAATACCTTTCCGAACATTCGCCCTTCGTCGTTTCCTGCGTTCCCAACGCCGGTTTACCCGAAAACATCGGCGGGCACGCACACTACAAACTCACGCCAATAGAATTAAAAATGGCCTTGATGCGCTTTGTCGAAGACTTAGGCGTGCAAGTCATCGGTGGCTGCTGCGGCACCCGCTACGATCACATCCGCGAACTATCAGAAATTGGCAAAACTCTTAAACCCAAAATCCGCGAATTTACTTGGGAACCTTCCGCCGCTTCAATTTACACCGCCCAACCCTACGAACAAGAGAATTCCTTCTTAATTGTCGGCGAAAGACTCAACGCCAGCGGTTCCAAAAAATGCCGCGATTTGCTAAACGCCGAAGACTGGGACGGTTTAGTAGCAATGGCCAGGGAACAAGTGCGAGAAGGCGCGCACATTCTCGATGTTAACGTTGATTATGTCGGCCGCGACGGCGTGCGCGACATGAAAGAATTAGTTTCCCGCGTTGTGACTAATGCAACTCTCCCTTTAATGCTGGATTCCACAGAATGGGAAAAGATGGAAGCAGGCTTAAAAGTTGCGGGCGGCAAATGTTTGCTGAATTCCACTAACTACGAAGACGGAGAACCGCGTTTTTATCAAGTTTTAGAGTTGGCGAAAAAATACGGCGCGGGCATAGTTATTGGTACAATTGACGAAGACGGGATGGCCAGAACAGCCGACCAAAAATTTGCGATCGCCCAACGCGCCTATAACGCCGCCGTCGCCTACGGAATTCCCGCCGAGGAAATCTTTTTTGATACCCTAGCTTTGCCCATTTCCACCGGGATTGAAGAAGACAGAAAAAACGGCAAAGCTACCATCGAATCCATCCGCCGCATCCGCCAAGAATTGCCAGGATGTCACGTAATTTTAGGAGTTTCTAACATTTCGTTCGGCTTAAATCCGGCGGCGCGGCAAGTTTTGAATTCGATGTTTTTGCACGAAGCAATGCAAGCCGGGATGGACTCGGCAATTGTCAGCGCCAATAAGATTTTGCCCCTCGCCAAAATCGACCCCAAACACCAAGAAATCTGCCGTAAACTAATTTACGACGAACGGGAGTTTGACGGCGATATTTGCGTTTATGACCCCTTGGGCGACCTGACAACGGTGTTTGCGGGCAAAACTACCAAGCGCGATCGGACAGAAGACGCAAGCCTTCCGGTAGAAGAACGCCTCAAGCAGCACATCATCGACGGCGAACGCATTGGACTCGACATCCAACTCGCCAAAGCATTAGAAACCTATCCGCCCCTCCACATTATCAATACCTTCTTGCTAGACGGCATGAAAGTAGTCGGAGAATTGTTCGGTTCAGGACAAATGCAACTGCCCTTTGTATTGCAGTCAGCAGAAACCATGAAAGCGGCAGTTGCCTATTTAGAACCGTACATGGAAAAGTCCGAATCCGGGGACAACGCCAAAGGCACATTCATCATCGCTACTGTCAAAGGCGACGTTCACGACATCGGCAAAAATTTGGTTGATATTATCCTATCAAACAACGGCTACCGAGTGATTAACTTGGGTATTAAACAGCCAGTTGACAATATCATCGAAGCCTACGAAAAGCACAAAGCTGACTGTATTGCCATGAGTGGTCTGCTGGTAAAATCCACCGCATTCATGAAAGAAAATCTGGAAGTATTCAACCAGAAAGGAATCACGGTTCCGGTAATTTTGGGCGGCGCGGCTTTGACTCCCAAGTTTGTACATGAAGACTGCCAAAATACCTACAAAGGTAAAGTCGTTTACGGCAAAGATGCGTTTTCTGACTTGCACTTTATGGACAAACTCATGCCAGCAAAATCTGCTGGTAAATGGGAAGACTTGCAAGGATTTTTAGATGAAATAGGGCAGGATAATGGGGCGGTTAAAGAAGCTAAAACTTCGCCAGAAACTTCTGTAGAAGATGCGAAGAAAGCAGACACTCCTGTGGTCATTGATACCAGGCGATCCGAAGCAGTGGCAGCAGATATCGATCGCCCGAATCCTCCTTTCTGGGGAACGAAACTGTTGCAGGGAGAAGACATCCCCTTTGAGGAGATTTTCTGGCACTTAGATTTGCAAGCTTTAGTTGCCGGTCAGTGGCAGTTCCGCAAGCCAAAAGACCAATCGCGGGAAGAATACGATGCTTTCTTGGCTGAAACAGTTTATCCGATATTGGAAGAGTGGAAACACAAAATTCTTACGGAAAAGTTACTGCAGCCGCAAGCCATCTACGGGTATTTTCCCTGTCAAGCTGAAGGCAATTCTTTGTATGTGTATCAGCCCGAAATCATGGATGGCGGGCAAGATGTATCGACACCCGCTGCAACATTGACATTTCCTCGCCAAAAATCGGCGCGCCGGCTGTGCATTGCCGACTTCTTCGCGCCCAAAGAATCCGGTAAAATCGATGTATTTCCGATGCAAGTAGCGACAGTGGGAGAAATTGCTACAGAGTACGCGCAAAAGCTATTTGCTAACAATCAATATACCGACTATCTCTACTTTCACGGGTTAGCGGTACAGACAGCGGAAGCAATAGCAGAATGGACTCACGCGCGAATTCGCCGGGAATTGGGATTTGGTAGCGAAGAACCGGACAGCATTCGCGATATGCTAGCACAAAGATATCGCGGTTCGCGGTACAGTTTCGGCTATCCCGCTTGTCCGAACATGGCGGATCAGTACAAGCAACTGGAATTGTTAAAGTGCGATCGTATCAACCTCTACATGGATGAAAGCGAACAACTTTATCCCGAACAATCAACAACGGCAATTATCACCTATCACCCAGCCGCCAAATACTTCAGCGCTTAATTCGTAGGGTACGCTATAAGCACCTTTCTCTCGCTTTGATCGTTCATTATCCTCGTTCCCAGGCAGAGCCTGGGAACAAAGATCTGGAGGCTCTGCCTCCCTTTAAAAACGGGGATGCCGAGCCTCAAAAAATGTGTTTTCAGGTATAACCTGCCAACAATACAAAAATAGTTTCCGAATTAAAGCAATAAAAAAGCACCTTAAAAAAAGTGCTTTCCTGAATATAAACTTTCCGTGTCTGACGAAACTTTTACGAGTAATTCCGGGGAGTGCGCGCGCCGGCAGATGCTCCTACCATCGAAGCAACTAAACCCAATAGTGAGCCGAACAAGAACGACCAACCAGCTTTTGCAGCATTAGCAGCAATATTTCGAGTATCCTGAGCACTTACGTTAGGTGCTCGGTTCGGCAAATCGACCCCGCCCTGCTGTGCTTGATTAATTGCTTCTCCCGCATTCGCAGCTATTACGCCAAAAGTGCCGGCCACGCCATTTGCTAACAGCCAAGAGCCAATTGTTAAGGTCGTTGCCCACAAAATTGCTCCATTTAAAAGCGCTGTGTTGCGGTTCATCGGGCCGCAAGCGCGAGCAGTTACCCAACCGCCAACAGCCAAGCTAATTAACAAACTAATAATTGACCAAATTCCCACGCCGGTACCCACGTCCCCGGCAATAGTGCGCGGAGCTCCTGAACCCGCAATGTTGCTCAACCCGATCGCAGCGCCCAATGCACTTAATACCAGTTGTGTACCGATCGCAATTACCAAACCAGAAAAAATCGGGCCCCAACGTACTCGATCGTGGTATTCCATGACTGAATTTACGACCACGGGTTCGGTACCAACGTTATCTACAGGTCTATTTACGTATGACATAGATTTTTTTTTCCTCTGAGATTTGCTTTAATTTTTAACAATCTTTCACTTAAGCATTGATTGTGGCTGAGATTGATAGAAACTATATCTGCCTGGGGAAATAACCAGTATCTATGTCTGAAGAAAGAAACGAAAAAGTCATCCGCCCCCAGCCACCCGCTATTAGCTAATGACTGATGACTGATGACTGATGGCGGATAACTATTTTATCCCGTTGGAAAGCTTCCCGGATGTATACAGAAAAGGCGGACGTATAAAGAAAAAACAGCTTAACGCAATCTTACAGCCGTTCCAACGGCAGTAATCAGCAGCAAAGCCCCGTTTGAGTCTACATTAATCGTGCCGGTGTCAACTTCCACCCCGATTACGGCATTGGCGCCGAGGCGCTGGGCCCGTTTTTCCAGTTCCGCGAGGGCATCTCGCTGTCCTTTGAGAAACACTTCCTCGTAACTGCCGGTGCGCCCGCCGATGATGTCGCGAATGCCCGCGAAGAAATCTCGCAGGGCATTGGTACCGTAGACAACCTCAGCAGTTACAATTCCCAGGTAAGATTGAATTTCTGCTCCTTGGATGATATCAGTTGTTGTTACAATCATCAGTTGGCCTCAATCGCGAAAATTTTGAGTGGGTCTTGTTCTGTAGATTTACTACATCTCGCCACTCAAACATTCCTGGTAAATCATAAGTTGTCAGCTTGCCAAGCTGACAGCAACTCGCTCTTCCATTCCACATACTCTTTGAAACACATGGCCGTGCACAAACAAAGTCTCTTAGTATTCAGTACGTTGCTAGTAGCAGGATTCGCTGTCGCAGCGCCGCAGATAGCGCTCTCAGCAGAAATATCCGTTCAAGTCAACCCTCAAAATAATTCAAATTTAGATGATCTGCTGCGACAAGGGCGCGAGTTTGTAGATTCAGGAGACTACACTAGGGCGATCGCCATTTATCAAGAAGCGGCGCGTTTAGATACGGAAAACCCCCGCATTTTTTCGGGTATTGGCTATTTAGAAGCGCGTCAGGGCAACTATCAAGCCTCAGTAGAATTTTACCAACAAGCGATCGGTCTCGAACCGAATAATGCTGACTTCCAATACGCATTAGGATATGCTATGGCGAATTTACAAAACTATCCCGCAGCAGCCACAGCTTACCGCCGCGCCGCTGTGCTCGATCGCAAAAATGTCAATGCCCGAATCGGTCTCGGAGTGGTACTCTTTCAGCAAAAAGATTACAGCGGTTCTTTTAAAGCATACCAAGAGGCGATCGCCCTCGATCCAAAAAATTGGCAAGCTTATTCTTCAATGGGTTTAGTATTGATCCAGCAGGGAAGTTTTGCCAGTGCTGTCACCGTGCTCCAACAAGCAGCCGAACTCGCTCCCAAACAAGCAGGTGTCCAGTTAAAATTAGGCACTGCCTTGCTGCGTGCCGGCTATACTTCCGAAGGGCTAGCAGCTTTTGAAGAAGCTGCCAAATTGGAGCCCCGGAATCCAGAAGTGCAGCTAGAAATTGGCGAACTTCTCCAGGCTCAAAACGACTTCGACGGAGCGCTTATAGCTTATCAGCGGGCTATTGCGGTGCGACCTAATTTAGTGGAAGCACACGCAGGAATGGGGAAAATTCAACTGGAAAAACAAGATTTTTCAGGAGCGATTACCACTTTTCGGCGAGTGATTAAGCTTGATCCAAACCGGGCAGAAGCTTATTACAATATGGGTAAGGCACTCAAAGCGCGCGATCGCAAATCCGAAGCAATTGAAGCTTTTCAACAAGCCCTCGACACTTACCGCCAGCAAGGCAACAATGATGGTGTACAAAAAGCTGAGGCGGCATTGCGGGAACTGAAGTAATATTTCTCAATGTACTAATAGGTAATTGGCTAGCAGTTTTGAGTGTGGAGGAAGTAATTTTCCTAGGGCTTACCTCCTTCCAATCGCCGCGTTGCCAGGAAAAAAGCAATCTCAAAACTGTTTCTATTCCCTATTCCCTCTGCCCCCTTTTCTCTTCCTTTTTCCTTCTTACTTCGTTTGCTTCAATTTTTAATTGAATGCAAATAAATGTGGTTAAATAGAGTACAATATTGGCGCGATTTAAGAAAGGCGATAGCTCTGTAAATTTAAGTAGAAATAAGGCGCTTACACAACAGCGTTTGGTCAAAGCTCCATCTTTTGTAATATGCTAAAAAGGCTTATTGACAATGAATCTATTTCTATTGGTAGAGACGGCAAAGTTGTTAACATTTGTAAAATAAGCAAAATATCCTCTCCCTAAAACTTCATCTATGCAAACGTATGATGTCATTATCATAGGCGCAGGTCACAACGGACTAGTCTGTGCGTCTTATCTGCTGAAAGCTGGATATACAGTCCTCTTGTTAGAAAAACGTTCAGTTCCCGGCGGCGCGGCAACTACTGAAGCTGCCATTCCCGAATTGCCGGATTTTAAATTCAATCTTTGCGCGATCGACCACGAATTTATCCATTTAGGGCCAGTTGTAGAAGAACTAGAACTGGAAAAATACGGTTTAGAATATCTTTTCTGCGATCCAGTGGCCTTTTGTCCACATCCCGACGGTAAATATTTCTTAGCGCACAAATCCGTTGAAAAAACTTGTGCTGAAATTGCCCGCTATAACGAGCGCGACGCTAAAAAATATGCCGAATATACAGACTTTTGGCAGCGGGCTTTAGGGGCAATGGTTCCGATGTTTAATGCGCCACCAAAATCCATCATAGATATTCTGGGCAACTACGATATTTCAAAGATCAAAGATTTATTGTCAGTCATCGGTTCACCCGACAAAACGCTGGACTTTATTCGCACGATGCTCACCAGCGCTGAAGACCTTCTCAACGAGTGGTTTGACGAGGAATTTATCAAAGCACCCCTAGCAAGATTCGCCGCAGAGCTCGGCGCGCCTCCTTCGCAAAAAACCCTTGCTGTAGGTGCAATTATGCTGGCAATGAGACACAATCCCGGCATGGCAAGACCGCGCGGAGGAACCGGTGCATTAGTGCAAGCGCTGCTCAATTTAGTTAAAAGCTATTCAGGTGTGGTACTTACCGACCAGCACGTCGAGAAAATATTAGTTGATGATGGTCGCGCTGTGGGAGTTCGAGTTGCCAACGGCACGGAATACCGCGCTACAAAAGGTGTCATTTCTAATATTGATGCTAAGCGCTTGTTTCTGCACTTAATGGACTCCAGCGATGTTGACAGTGCCGACCCGGATTTGCGGGAAAGATTGGAGCGCAAAATTGTTAACAACAACGAGACTATTCTCAAAATAGACTTAGCTCTCAATGAAATGCCCAAGTTTGATCGCTGGAATCATCGGGACGAATATTTAATCGGTTCGGTTTTAATTGCAGATTCGGTGAGACACGTTGAAATTTCTCACAGCGAGCCTTCAATCGGCAGAATTCCCGACTCTGACCCATCGATGTATGTAGTGTTTCCGACGGTACTAGACCCGTCAATGGCTCCCCCCGGACATCATACGGCTTGGATTGAATTTTTTGCTCCTTACATGATCGAAAATGCTGAAGGAACCGGTCAACACGGTACGGGTTGGACGGATGAGCTGAAAAACAAAGTTGCCGATCGCTGCATTGATAAATTAGCAGAATACGCGCCAAATATCAAAAATTCAATTATAGGGCGCCACGTGGAAAGTCCGGCAGAATTGGGAGAGCGTTTGGGGGCTTTGAAAGGGAATTATTATCATGTTGATATGACGCTAGATCAGATGATATTTTTCCGTCCTTTGCCGGAGTTGGCGAATTACAAAACGCCGATCGATGGTTTGTTCCTCACGGGAGCGGGAACGCATCCGGGTGGCTCAATTTCGGGGATGCCGGGACGCAATACCGCTCGCGTTTTCATGCACTCGCAGCAGCCTTTCGCGCAGACTTTAGCAGATGCGGCTAATACTCTGAAAGCGAAGGGTAAGTCGGTATTTCGGAGTAATGAGAAGTAAGAGGACTGGCACTGCCCGCCCTTATTGATTTACTCAGGACTTACGCACTCCCATCGAAGAAACCGGGTTTTTTACCGAATCAGAGGGTCACAACCAATTATTGTCGTAAAATACCCGGTTTCTATGCCCCTATGCGTAAGTCCTATTAATGTTTCGATTAGGGTTAGTTGCAAATTTCCATTAGGGTTAGTTGCAAAATGGACTAATTTTAGGGTGCATCTCAGTTTGGCAAATACATCAAATTGAAAGTTGACCGTTGAGATAAGCACAGCGAAGAGCAAGGATAGACGAAACGTTCTCAATCTTCCATTGCGCTCCCGATATTTTCACCCTTAATCCAATGCGTTTAATTATTGATTCAATTGTTCCCGAACCAATCGAACCTATGGATTCTTCTTTGTAGTATTGGTAATTGACTATTCGACAGCGATGGGTCTCTAAATAATTGCAAAACGTTTTATTTTAAATGCTCGATCTTTAAAGTCTTTAAATAAATTTATAACTTCATCAAGTTTGCCTTGCCATAACATATTTTCTACTGATTTTAGTTTTTTTATTGAACCCCCTACCTTGTAGAGATTTTCTTTGAGATGATACCAATCTAAGATTTCTTGTCTTTGTTCATTGTCTCCAATTGCTTTAAATATGTTCCAAATCCCGGCATGACCATCTCCTAGACAATACATAGGGTGTAGTAATTTTTGGCTATTAGTCCAATCAATTAAATCTTGATTATTTTGAAAAAAGGCTCCCGAATAAACATTATCTAAACACAGGGCTTTATAGTCTTTCCAGTAACAGCTCTCGCCCTTGGTTTCGTTGCGTAGTCTAACTTTACCGCCATCCAATGTAATTTCTTTGACTCCTTGTTGAGATGTAGGCAATTCAAATTCTTGTCGATTGACTAATCTTTGTAATGTACTGTGAAAAATTTTGATACCCGTAAATTTTTCCAAATCTTTTTCTGCCATTTGATAAGATTCATTGGCACTGATTAAAAGACAGCAATTTTCCATGAGTGGACTAAATTGACTGTAAGCTTTTAAGCCAAAATATTTTGCCTGATTATCTGTAATGTCGAGCGAGCCGATTATTGATGTTATTTTTCGGGGCTTTCCTGTTTTAATTCCTGATACTGATGAAAAAAAAGCTACCTAGTTCTGGGCCCACTTCTTCTAACATTTTCGCTTCGCAGGGATTTTTCTATACTTTCAAAACTTTTTAACTCGGTTGGATCTGTATTTCTGTAAAAAATTTCTGCTACCGCTTTTAAGTGGGCTTTTAGCTGTTGTTGGTCTGATGGTGTCGTTTTATTTGCCTCATCTTTATTTAACGATTTTACTAGTTTTTTCATTTTATCTCTTTTTGACACATTTGCCAAAGTGAGATGCACCCGCCAAATATCGACGACAGCGGTTCGTAGCTGATGGCATGAGTGTAACGAAGATATGTGACGCGAGCTTTGAATTGAACTGCCAAACGGTAAACCTGGTTCCATTCCCAATGGTACAGGTGCAACATATTCGGTCTGACAGCAGGCAAACTGACCACCATAACGTTCGGTTCGGGTGACTATGGGGCGAATTGGGGGTAGTTCGGTTTTTTCGTAGAGGGATTGCAATTTTTGTGCGGCGGCGGTGACTTTCTCTCCACACTGGGGACAATTTTTGAGTTGGGCGATGATTGTTTGGTCAGGTTCAGGATGTAGCTGTCTTCCCCCTCCTGCTCTTCCTAGGCTTCTTTGTCTTTTTATCCCCTCAATTTTCTATGGCTTAATGTTTGGCTTGAATCATGAGGATGGTGGAGAGCTGGAATTTTGGCTAGGTTTTTTGGGAGATGAGCCTGGTTTTGGTTCGTATGTGGCTAATGCTGCGCTAAGTTTTTGGATTTCTGGCCATAGCTCTACTATCAAGGCTTCTTTTGCCTCGTTCGATAGTTGCTTTAAGTCGGGGAGTTTTTCCATTCCTTGATCTAATGTCTATCTTGTCTTCTTGTCAAGGGGGTTGAGCAATTACTATTTTACTACAGGACTAGATATAAAATATAAAAGGACGATCGCCAGCGCGATCGTCCTTTTATTTGCTGCACATACTATCAGCTTTGCAGCGTGTCTGAATCCAAGATTATTTACGGTTGTTGAGCCATTTAGCCGCAACTATTCCCAAAATACCAGCAACAATTGGATTGCCTAAAAACTTCATCAAACTCGGCTGTTCGGCTAGCACTTCTTGGAAAATATCCGGGTGATTGTGATAGGTGAAGGAGGCCAACTTGGTAACATCGTCAGCATTCATGCGGCTGGCGTGGTGGGTAGAAAGTCCTAGCTGCTTTTCCAATTGGCGATCGTTCAACCCTCTCTTGCCCAAATGCTTGAAGAATTCCCGTGCTACATCGTCGCGTTCATTTGGCTTAATTTGGGCGATCGCCTTTTGCAATTCCGGTTCCAACTGAGCCGGCGGGAGGGAGTCGTGATTCAGGGAACGCCCGAATAATTGTTTGCGCTGAGCAGGGGAAGTTCTCTGAGCAAAATCGTCAAAGTTTTCGTAATCTTCACCCGTTGTCTCCGGCATAATTTCTCGATCGCCCTGGGCTAAATCGTTCATGATTTGACGCTTGTAATTATCGCTGCTACTCATGGTAACTCTCTTCCAATCTACACAACATTTCAGTCTTAAATTGAGATGGTTTAGCCTTCAAAAAACTGCGGAATATTAAACCGCCACGCGACTATCATTTAAGCTTGCTAACTCGGTCAAGACTTGTATTCAATCTGATTTGATTGCTGGTCGTACTTAGCAGTCAAAATTAACTTTTTGTCAGGAGCGTAAACCAAAACACTTACATCCTGATTTGGGAAATTGCGGTGAAAACCTTGTGCTAAAGATTTCGCCAAATCTTTCACTTCAGTCGGGCGGACTTGCGGGGTAATTACAACTCCCAATTTGTTATTGTCGCGCACATAAGCATCCTGAACCAAGCCCTTAGCCGTCTTTGTTACCCATTGACCAAAATCTTGACCTGCGGCGGTATTGCCACGTTCTAGCTGCGCGTAATAACCCTGACTGCCACCAATTGCTACGGGTATATCAGTCGGTTTTTGGGCGGAAACGCTGGGCGTGCAGGCAGTAGTAACTGCCAGCATTAATACCAAAAGTACGCCTGCAATTATTTTGCGACTCTGCTGCAATAAACTCACCTTTTTTCCTCCGTTCCTAAAACATTTGGAATAGTTGAAAGGGTCAGGTTCCTCGACCCTCTCAATGCCTATAGTATTAGGCTTAGTCTAGTTTCTTTTTGAGCTCATCTTTTACATCTTCGATCGCGTGACCAGCTTCAGCTTTTGCCTGCTTGGCTTTGCCTTCTGCTTTATCTTTCGGGTCGCCAGTAACATTGCCTAGGGCTTCTTGAGCTTTGCCTGCGATGTTGTTGCCAGTTGCCTTTGCTCTATCTTCAGTGCTCATGGTTTTCTCCCTATCTGTATTTAATCAGACATTTTTTACTTAATAAACTCATCATAGGTAACTAGGAGCTGCGTTGCACTCTACCTCTAGGAAGAAAGAATGAATAAAAAATGAAGATGGAAAATGGAAAAGTTATTTTTATGTCTTGGACAGGCTGCCACTTTCATACTTATAGGTTTTTTTTCACCGTTTCTGGTGGCTGCAACGAAGTATTTGTGTAAAAAAGCTGGTGGATAGTCAACCCCGCTTCCCGGAGTTTTTTTTCATACCCCAAATAATTTAAAAGTATCAATTTTTATTTAATTCTGCCTTCCCAAAGCGAGTGTGGGCAAGATTGCATCTTACCCACACCGAAAAAAATCCGTATTAGTTTTAATCTACCTTTTGATGACATTCTTCATCTATTTTGTGCTGAAGTTCTTCTTTCAACTGTTCCACAGCGCGCATAGTTTGAGCATCTTCTTTTTTTTGCTGACCGAGGGCTTTTTCTGTTTCCTCGCCGAGCAATATTTCCCTAGATTTTGGTACCGTGACTTGATTTTCGCTGGCCGTGTGGGTCGCGTTTTCTTGACTATTCATTAGTTTTTCCCCTATTGTTTGCAAAATTTATTTTTAACAAGGGTACTTAGAAGTTAACCTTATACTTAAGATAACGGAAATCACGAAGACTTCCATCTACCTCAAGGGAGATAGGAGCTGGTGAATAATTTTGAGTTTTATAGTTAAGATAAATTACGGAAACTTCCATTAGCCCCAAAGGAGATAGGGGAAGGGGAATAGTGCGTGAGATTGCTTGGTGGGTCGCAAGGCGCGGGCAGTGAATGAGTTGGGAAAAGGGGAGGAGGGGGGAGAATTTTTCTGCGGCGCGAGCGATGGCATTAAGTGTGGAATGTTGTGGTATGAGGCTCTTTGGACATCGGTAAAAGATGAAGAGAGAAATGGGAGGCAGTTTAGTGCAGACTTAAGTCTATGCTGAGAGTTGGAAAGTTAAAATCTGTAGGGTGCAGCAATTCCCAAGTTTGGTGACGATCGGGTTAAATAGTCTGCTAAACAAGAGTTAGCGTCAAGGTTAACTTCCAGCAGGATCGAACTAAAATTTCTGTTATTAGTAAAAATTATCTAAAACCCTATGGGAGCAAGGAGCAGTAACCCCCTCGAAGCAGCCGGCCCGACTCGTGAGCCGATCAAAATAGGTGTGTTGCATTCGCTGACGGGCACGATGTCCATCAGCGAAATTTCTGTTAAAGATGCGACGCTGTTGGCGGTTGAGGAAATTAATGCGGCCGGAGGGGTGCTCGGACGCCCCTTGGAAGCGGTTATAGAAGATGGAGCCAGCGATTTGCAGACTTTTGCTCAAAAAGCTAAGCAATTGCTCTTAGAAGCGCAGGTGGCGGTGGTATTTGGCTGTTGGACTTCGGCGAGCCGCAAAGCTGTACTGCCTGCTTTCGAGCACGGCAACGGGTTGCTGTTCTATCCGGTGCAGTATGAAGGGCTAGAACAGTGTCCGAATATTTTCTACACTGGTGCTGCCCCGAACCAACAGATTGTGCCTGGGGTGAATTACTTGCTGGCACAGGGAAAGCGGAAAATTTTCCTGTTGGGTTCGGACTATCTCTTTCCCCGCACAGCAAATCGGATTGTGAAAGCTCAACTGGCGGCACT
This sequence comes from Microcoleus sp. Pol12B5, assembly GCF_036701335.1. Classification (NCBI taxonomy): domain Bacteria; kingdom Bacillati; phylum Cyanobacteriota; class Cyanophyceae; order Oscillatoriales; family Microcoleaceae; genus Microcoleus; species Microcoleus sp. Pol12B5. The sequence goes on from NZ_JAUBQQ010000086.1 coordinate 14,531, forward strand.
GGGGGGAGAGTTGGCGGGGGAAGTGTATCTGCCGCTGGGATCGAGGGAAGTGGGCGAGGCGATCGCACATATCTTAGCGGTGAAACCAGATGCTATTCTCAACACACTCAACGGCGATAGCAATGTGGCTTTTTTCCAAAAGTTGCGGGAAGCTGGCGTGAACCCCGACGATTTGCCGGTGATGTCGGTTAGCGTAGCAGAAGAGGAAGTGCGGGCGATCGGGCCGTCCAATATTGCTGGACATTTGGTGGTTTGGAACTATTTTCAAACGGTGGACACACCGGAAAATCGGAAATTTGTCAAGGCTTATAAAGCCCGATACGGGGAAAATCGAGTCACGGATGACCCGATCGCAGCAGCTTATTTGGGCGTTTACCTGTGGAAGCAAGCAGTAGAAAAAGCTGGTTCGACAGATGTGGTTAAAGTCAGGGCTGCTGCTAAAAATATTGAGTTTGCAGCGCCATCGGGCAAGGTAAAAATAGATGCCCAAACGCAGCATATCTGGAAAACAGTGCGGATTGGTAAGGTGCGGTCGGACGGTCAAATTGAGGAGATTTGGAATTCGGGCGCACCGGTTCCGCCAGATCCTTTTCTCAAAACCTATCCTTGGGCGGCGGCACTTGCTCCGAGGCCGATTTCTCTGGGAACTCGGGCGTCTTTGAGCGGGCTGTTTGTCATCTTGGTACTCATAACTTGGATGGCGGTGGGAGTCGGGTGGATGGGTTCTGTGGAGATGAAGAACTATTTGCTGACAATAAAAGCTGCCTCAACTCCGGCGGGGGTTTCTGAGGCAGCAATGGCGGTGCTGGTGCAGCAAACTCTGGCAGTGGCGAGCCGCACTCAGCACTGGCTGCTGGGGGCTTCAGTTTTGAGTTTGATCGCGGGGATAGTGGCTTTTGTGTCGGTGTCGGCAATTATTCGGAATCTCGGTTTGCTGCGGGAAACTGCGGAACTGATGGCCAGCGGTGATTTTACGGCTCGATCGCCTGTGGTTTCTAATGACGCGATCGGGGTGCTATCTTCTACTCTCAATACAATGGCTCAGCAAATTAGCAGTTTGCTCAACGGTTTGGAAGTGCGGCAGCGGCAGCTAGAGGAACGATCGGAGGAATTGGAAGTCGCTAAGAATGCTGCGGAAGCTGCCAACCGGGCGAAAAGCACTTTTTTGGCAAATATGACTCACGAGTTGCGGACGCCTTTGAATGCGATTATCGGCTACAGCGAGCTGCTGCAAGAAGAGGCTCTGGAACTCGGCGAAGAAGAGTTTGTCATGGATTTGGCAAGCATTAATATGGCAGGCAAGCAGTTGCTCAACATTATTAGTGACATCCTGGATATTTCTAAAATTGAAGCAGGAAAGATGACTCTTTTCTTGGAGACTTTTGAGGTGTTGGATTTGATCGAGCAGGTTGTCACTACTGTTCAACCGACGCTAGGGAAAAATGGCAATACTTTGATCGTCAATTGCGATCGCAATATTGGCACGATATACGCTGATTCGGGGAAGCTGGGACAAGCGCTGTTAAATTTGGCGAGCAATGCTGCTAAGTTTACAGATCAAGGCAAAATTACGATTAATGTTTGGAAAGAAGAAGGGGAGGTTTTGCCGATCGACAATTCCGCAGAACTCTGGACAGATCCTTCTCGTTGTCAACAGCCTTTGATCGTGTTTCAAGTAACCGATACCGGCATTGGCATGACTGAGGATCAGGTGTCGAGGCTATTCGGAGCTTTCGCTCAAGCGGACGATTCTACTACGCGCAAATACGGCGGCACTGGTTTGGGGCTGACAATTAGCCGGAGATTTTGCCAGATGATGGGCGGAGACATTACCGTTGAGAGCGAGTTTGGCTGCGGTTCTAGTTTTACGATCCGGTTGCCGATTGCGGTTAAAAACCCGAAAGAAGCGCGGGAAGATCGAGAAATCCCAGAAATTCAGGCTGAGTCTTCCCAGGAGTTAGACACGAGTGCAGCGGCGACTGAAGCGAAGCAAAAAGAACTGCGATCACAACCGCTGGATCTGCCCGATGCTGCTACTGTGCTGGTGATTGACGACGATCCAGACGCGCGAGATTTGATGACCCGCTGCTTATCGAAACAGGGATTTCGGGTGCGATCGTCGGCTAGCGGTCAAGGAGGGCTTCTGTTGGCTAAGGAGTTGCTGCCCGACGCGATTATTCTGGACGTGATGATGCCGAGTATGGACGGCTGGGCGGTGCTGTCTGCGTTGAAAGCAGATCAAGATTTGGTTGATATTCCAGTGATTATGATAACTTTTTTGGACGACCAAAATCAGGGGTTGGAATTGGGAGCGGCGGAGTATGTGAGGAAGCCTGTGGATTACAAGCGCTTTGCTGCTTTATTAAGTAAATATCAGGGTCTGGGGAAGTAGTTTGTGGGCTGTTGACTGTTGGCTGTGGTTATTAGTTATTAGTTATTGATAGCAGATAACAACTAACAACTAACAACCAACAACTAACAACTAAGCTGTCGCGCATTTAAATTGTATATTCGATGCGGGCGGGACACCCCACTCATTGTTTGATTGTTTTTTGACAAACAATTTAAATGCCACAACAGCTTAACAACTAACAACTGACTAATTAATCTAAAAATCCCATTAAGGTCGAGCTATCGTCAATTTCGTTGGAGGCAATGGGGCGGTTTCCTCCCATTGTGGAGTAAACTTCATCAATGTGAAGAGTGCTGATTGCAATAGGGCGAGCACCGGACATACTGAACATTTCACTGACTTGCATGGCGCTGGAGCCGATCGGGCGATTGCCGAGTGTAGCAACCACTTCAAAGTCGCTGGATTCGACTGGGCGATTGCCTACAGTGCCGTAGGTTTCGCTGAGGTGCAGCGTGCTAATGCCGATCGGGCGGTTCCCCGATATCGAGACGGTCTCGCTGATGGTAAAATCATCTGGGCCGACAGGGCGGTTGTCATGCATGAGTTGCGGCCGATAAAGTTGGATTCCTGTTGCTTTGGCATCCGTGGGTGGTGTCGGTTGGCTTTTGGAACTGCCTTTACCGCGACGGGCGATCGCTTTGCTTTTGCTTGTACCTGTACTGCTCGTATCCATAATTCTTTTCCTCGCTTATTTTTGGACGTTGATTGCTGGGTGCGGACAACTGCTTTTCTTGGCTTTCTGCTTGCTATTTCGGCCGATGATTAAAATAATATTACAAAGTCTAACTATTTTTTTAACGAAATTGCAGAATCTCTGCATTTTTGTTAAGATTTATGGGTAATAGCTACATTTTCCTATGGTAACTGCGGCAGCATCTTTTCAATTGCAAGCGCCCTTCCAGCCCACAGGCGACCAACCGCTAGCGATCGAGCAACTTGTCAAAGGGATCGAAGCGGGCGATCGATTTCAAACCTTACTCGGTGCCACAGGTACGGGCAAAACCTTCTCCATTGCCTCGGTGATTGAAAAAGTCGGCAGACCCACCTTAGTCTTAGCACACAACAAAACCCTAGCAGCTCAACTGTGCAACGAACTGCGAAATTTTTTCCCGAACAATGCAGTCGAATACTTTGTCAGTTATTACGACTACTACCAACCTGAAGCATACATCGCAGTCACCGATACTTTCATTGAGAAGACGGCAGCAATTAACGATGAGATCGATATGTTGCGGCACTCCGCCACGCGATCGCTCTTTGAACGCCGCGACGTAATTGTAGTTGCTTCAATTAGCTGCATCTACGGTTTGGGAATGCCTGCAGAATACCTGAAAGCTGCTATTCCTTTGCGAGTAGGAATGGAAGTCAACCAGCGGCAAGTTTTGCGAGATTTAGTCAACGTCCAATACAGCCGCAACGATATAGATTTAGGCAGAGGCAAATTTCGCGTCAAAGGCGATGTTTTGGAAATCGGCCCCGCTTACGAAGATAGAATTATTCGCGTTGAATTCTTCGGCGACGAAATCGATGCCATTCGCTACGTTGACCCGGTAACAGGTAAAATCCTGCAAAGTTCAACGGCTTTAAATATCTATCCAGCGCGCCACTTTGTCACGGCGGAAGATAAGTTAGAGGCTGCTTGCCAAGGAATAGAACTCGAATTAGAAGACAGACTGGCAGAATTTGAAAAACAGGGGAAACTCTTAGAAGCTCAGCGTTTAGAACAGCGCACGCGCTACGATTTGGAAATGCTGCGCGAGGTAGGTTACTGCAACGGAGTCGAAAATTATTCGCGGCATTTAGCAGGGAGAAATGCGGGGGAACCGCCAGAATGTTTGATTGATTATTTCCCGAAAGATTGGATGTTGGTGATAGATGAATCTCACGTCACCGTGCCGCAAATTCGGGGGATGTACAACGGCGACCAAGCGCGCAAAAAAGTATTGATAGAACATGGTTTTCGTTTGCCGAGTGCGGCAGATAACCGCCCTTTAAAAGCAGAGGAATTCTGGGCAAAAGAGAATCAGTGCATCTTTGTTTCTGCTACGCCTGGGGATTGGGAAATGGAAATATCTGAAGGCAGAGTTGCAGAGCAAGTAATTCGCCCTACGGGAGTAATAGATCCGACGATTTTCGTGCGCCCGACGGAAGGACAAATAGATGATTTGTTGGGGGAAATTAAGGAGAGAGTAAGTCGGGACGAGCGAGTTTTGGTGACGACTTTAACGAAGCGGATGGCGGAAGATTTAACCGAATATTTGCAGGAGAGGGCGATTAGAGTGCGGTATTTGCACTCGGAAATTCAGTCGATTCAACGCATCGAAATTATCCAAGATTTGCAGGATGGTAAGTTTGATGTATTGATTGGTGTTAACTTGCTGCGGGAAGGTTTGGATTTGCCGGAAGTTTCGCTGGTGGTAATTTTGGATGCGGATAAAGAGGGGTTTTTGCGATCGGGACGTTCGTTGATTCAAACGATTGGAAGGGCGGCGCGGCACGTTCAGGGACAGGCTATTTTGTACGCGGATAATTTGACGGATAGTATGGTTAAGGCGATAGACGAAACGGATCGACGCCGGGGGATTCAGCTAGCGTACAATAAGATGCACGGGATTACGCCGCAGCCGATCGCGAAAAAGCGATCGAGTAATGCAATTTTGGCATTTTTGGATGTGTCGCGCAAGCTTAATTCTCAGCAGTTGGAAGAAGTTTACGAACAGGTAAACGAGTTATCTTTGGATGAGATTCCTCAGTTAATCGGGCGGTTGGAAGCGCAGATGAAGGCGGCGGCGAAGAAGTTGGAGTTTGAGGAGGCGGGTAAATTGCGCGATCGGATCAAGCATTTGCGGGATAAGCTATTGGGACATTAAGCTTGTTGTCAGGGAATTGAGGGGGATTTTTAACCGCAGATAAACGCTGATAAACGCTGATGAATTGCTGAAGTCTGCGACCTGACGGGGTGACAACCCCGTCAAAACATTGATAGAATGAAGGACATAGCCCTTATACCCCTCTGAAAGAATGGTA
>NZ_JAUBQQ010000087.1:0-19865 GCF_036701335.1 Microcoleus sp. Pol12B5
GACTCTTTGTTATTCTAAGTGCGCGGAAATGCTCAGGCACTCTATTAAATTATTAATACATTACCTAAAATTTCAGGGTGTTCCCGTTCCGGCAGTATTCATACCTTGATTCAGCAACGCCTTTTAAAGAACTATAAAAATTACCGCAGTAGCAACAGTTTAGAATTCTCGCCGTTTCAGCGCGGAGAGAGATCCACTATAATTAAGGAAGACGCACAAATCCTTAATCAACAGTGAAAAACAAGAGTTCGATTGGTTTAATGAGCTGGCTGCAACCCAAACCAGAAACCGTTTTGCTATGCGACTCAATTGCAGCAGCTTCTGACATGGCATTCATGCTCAACGGTGAGTGGGATGGGTGCAATAGTTTGGTCCTCCCTAAACCCGACAAGGTAGCAATTGAAGCAGCCGCTAGTTTGCTGGAGACATCGTGGTGCTACCAAAATACTTGCGAACCCGTTTTAATTCGGCTGGAAGTTGACGAATTTTTGCGCCGTTATGGGATTGGAGAGAGGTTTTTTATTAATGCTAACTTGCGAGGCGCGCAATTGAGCGAACTTTGCTTGGAAAACATTGATTTGAGTTATGCTAAATTAAATTTGGCTAACCTCAGTGGCACTAATTTAAGCAAAGCAAACTTCACGGTGGCACAGATGCCAGCCGCAAACTTCAGTTGCTGTAATTTGAGTAAATCGCAACTGGTCAGGGCGAATTTATCAGGAGCAAATTTATCAGATGCTAATCTCAAAGGTGCCGATCTGAGTTATGCAGATTTAAGCAATGTTTGCTTAAAAGGTGCGGACTTAAGAGGTGCAAATCTAGCGAGAACAGACTTAAGAAAAACAAGCTTAGATGGGGCGATTTTTGAGTAAAATTAGGGCGACATCAGGACGGGCAGGATGCCCATCCCACAAAATAAGCGACTTATTTTTGCCCCACGTTCCCATGATTATTCATACTTTCGGCCGCGCCACTGAGTAGGCTGATTTAAAGCAGAAATTAGAATACGCAAAAACGCCAGCGGATCGGCTAAAGGTGACAGCCAAAACAGCCATTTACCCGATGCCCCAGTTGTATCGTAGGAAGGTGCGATCGCAAAACACAAAGCCGATCGCACTGCAACCAAAAATACATTCAATCCCCACAGCCAAAAGTGCGGAAATACACCCACCGCAGGCAGCGAACCAAACAGCAAATAGCACAACACAATCGGCACCGGCAAACCTTGAACCGCCAGCAACAGCCACAAATCGCCCCAGATTTGACCGCCAGAAGCAGCATCTTTCAAATCGAGCGATCGACCCCATTCATTCCAAGTCTCGATCGCCCCCTCATACATCCGCACCTTCAACACCTTAGCCCCATCCAAAAAGCCCACCTTAAAGCCCTTAGCAGCCGCATAGCGAGCCAGAGTCACATCATCGCAAAACGAACCCCTCGCGACCTCATAGCCCCCCAATGCCACCAAAACCTCGCGCCTGCACAAAAAACACTGACCGTTCGCCATCACCCGTTCCGGCACATCCCCGCCAGTCCCCGTCGGCCCGAACCGATAAACCAAAGTCATTAATAAAGCAGGTTGCAGCCACAACTCCCCCGGATACTTGAGGATAAACTGCGGCGACAGCGAAATCAAATCGTAATTTCCAGCCGCCGCCGTCTTCAGCAAACTCGCAATCAAGCCGGGATGCGGCACAGTATCCGCATCTATCCCCAAAATCCACTCGCACTTCTCGGAACTTGCCAAAAAACCCGCATTCAGCGCCCAGGGACGCCCTACCCAACCCGCCGGCAGCGGATCGTCGTTAATCAAGCGAAACCGGGGGTCTTTTTGTGCTGCAGCTTTGACTAAATCTCCGGTTCCGTCTACCGAATAGCTGTCAACCACAATCGCTTCTCGGAGTTCGTAACTTTGGCGGCTTAATCCTTCCAAACAAGGCGAAATGCGATCGGCTTCGTTCAAAGTCGGTACTACCGCAGTACAAACACCCAACAAATCCAGCGTCGGCGAATCGGGTTCCAGGGGCGGGATGCGCGATGGGCCTTTAATTAAGCGCGACATCAGAAGGGCTGCGGCGGGCAATTGTAGCAGCAGGAGTGCGACAGGGATGATAGTTGTCAGCGGTTGGGAGAACAGGTGAGGGGCGATCATGGGATTTTAGATTTTAGATTTTAGATTTTAGATTTTCAATTGAAGAATTGGGAATTACGGTTGGTGTCAATTTAAAAATTTAATAAAATTTTTGCCTCAAACATATTACAGGAATTGGGAATGAAAAAATCGCCATTGAAAAACCCGGTTTCTTGTAGAAACCGGGTTTTTAAACTAGCTCAAAATTTAGTGTAAATTTTTGCTAAATCAGCCGGGGTTGCTCACTAGCAACTCACTTACGCAAAACGCCCACGGGCTGAGGTGGAATTTCAGCCGTGATAACAGATGTATCCAAAGACGGCATTGTTTCGGTTACGTCACCTGCTGCAGGTTTAGCGATCCAGCTTAACGCGATCGCCGGAACTACACCCAGAAGCACCGCTAGCGATGTCGGGAACCAGAACCGAGAATCCAAGGAAACTACAGTGATAATTGCTCCGAAAGCAAAGTTTACCAAATAAACAATTAAGGGCAAACCCAATTCCGATCGCTCTAATTTAATCGATGTTTTTCTCCACAAGAAAGCTGCTACAGACATAAATAGCGCCCCCGTGCCCATCCAGCCAGCCAAATTGCGGTAAGGCATCCCAAAGAAAGCCCCAAGTTCCTCAAACTCCCAAAAAGGCACAGAAGTTTGACTCATCGCCGGATCTAGTACAAAATCCCAAGCTGTTAGCAGCAAAGCACCAAGGGCGATCGCCCCTATTTGGCGCACCCAGTTGAGATCACCTTTACCACCAGCTACTCCAGCGCGAGCAATTATGTATGAAACCAGTCCCAGATAAAACCACGAGAGGGGAATGGTAAACGGAACCAGCCCTGCAATTTTGTAGCCCAAACCGCTCAAATAATGGTAGTGGCCGAAGGGAAAACCCGTACTCGTTCCCAGCAACTCGCTACTCAAGGACAAAAACACAGAAGGCACTAAAAAAGCCAGAGTTGCACCCCAACCCAACGTCCGCAAGGCATAGAGAGCAACCGCTGCAGCACCAAAGATGATATAAACTACTCCACCCCCAGCCATCCCCCACCGGAATAGCGTTTGCCCTGCTGGTGGCAAACTCATCACCAATTCGGGACGGGGTAAAATCAGCAGCAACCCTGCCAATCCAAAAGCCATTGACAAGACGTGGGCAATTAAGCAAAAGCGCTCAGCAATCAAAAGTTGCTTCATGGGACTCCTCGAAAAAATATTAGATGCAGAAAGCACTCTTAACAGTTTACAAACTTTAACAAAAAACCAACTGCATTTCAGTCAGTTGTCAGTTGAGTGTTGACTGTTGTCTGTTGTCTGTTGTCTGCCAGCCCAATGCCCCATGCCGATGCCCGATGCCCGATGCCCGATGCCCAATACCCAATGCCCAATGCCCGATGCCCGATGCCCAATTCCCCATCTTAAATTACTGCCAATTCCCCACTAGCACGAAAGGTGCCCAGAAATACGGATTCTGATACTCTGGGTTTTGCAACAGAGTTAATTGAGCGTTGCGGAGGGCTTCAGCTTTGCTGGTTTTAGAAGAAGCCAGTTGCTTGTAAAACTCAGTCATAAAGATAGCTGTAGATTCGTCGTTGACTTGCCAAAGGGTGGCGGCGGTGCTGCGCGCACCCGATCGAATTGCGGCCCCGGCCAAACCCAAAGCCGCGCGGTTATCGCCCGAAGCAGTTTCGCAAGCACTCAAAACCAAAAGTTCGATCGGCTGTTGTTTCTCCCCAGTGCGGGCTCGCAGCAGTCGATCGAACTCCTTAACATTCACTTTCTGATCCCAAGTCACAATAAAAGTATCTGCCGCATTCGAGCTAAACTGACCGTGAGTTGCCAAATGGACGATCGGGTAAGACAAAGATTTAATTCGATCGTGCAACCGCCCGCTGACAAAATCTTCATTCAGCAGCGAACTCGCCGGCATCTCGGCTGCAATTTGCTGAACTTCCTCCTTCACCCCCGGCAAAGCCGAGAAGCCTTGACGCGCTTCGGAGAGGGCAGCGGTGAGCACTTTTAACTTGACTTTGTTCAGCGGTTTCGGTGCTAGCAGTTGCAATCCCGGCGCCAAAGCAATACTGAATTTTTCTACCAAAAAGTTTTCACCGTCGTGGAGCACCGCCATCGGCAGATTTCGCAAATAACCGTCGAGCACAAATACCAGGGTTTTAATCCCAGCAGCGGTCAAATCCGGCTCTGCGGGGCGGATTAACCAGTCATAAACCTGTTCAACGGGTAGCCTCCTGTCGCGGGGGAAAGAAGCAGGCCTGATGGTATTTTTGGCTTGTCTGAAGGCAGTTTCCAGGTCAGCTTGAGACTTCTTCGTAGCGTAGCGGCGCAGGGGTTTGCCGGGAATTGACAAAATTACCTCCAAACGATCGCTCAAAATAATCGGATAAATCACCGCCGCTGTCGGATCAATTTCCTCGATCGACTTTGGTTTAGCATCAGCGCAAGCATCCCGGAAAAAGTTGTCCAATTCCGCCAACTGCAAAGATTCCACCGTTTGGCGCGCCAGTTTCAATTTAGCTTGACTGGGAGATTCCTCTTGCAAAAGCAGCCCGACTAATTCCCGATAAACCGGTTCGGCGCTTTCCCGAAACGAAAACTGCACTTCGGGATTGACTGTCACCAAATCGCCCCGCAAAGAAGACAGTACATTCACAGCTTGAGTATATTGAGCGATCGCCCCTTCTGTATTCCCCTGAGCTTTCCGAATCCGTCCCAGTTGCCAAAATAATTGGTAAGCAATATCAGGAGATTGAAACGCTGGTGCTAAACTCAAAGCCTGAATTGTGATATTTTCCGCAGTCTGATACTGCTGTTGGATTTCCGATAGTTTGCCTTTAGCTGCCAGAATATAAGCTTGTATTCGTTTGTCGCCCAAACTGTTTGCTGGTTCGAGAGAGCGATCGAGCATTGTGTCAATCTCGCTTAAACTTAAAGTTTTCGCTGGCGATTGAGCTAATTTCATCAAGCTTTGAGCTAGATTAATTTGAGCGTAAAGTCCAGCGCGGTTCGAGCCAAATTGATCGGTTTGAGGTTCGAGAGAACGCCACAAATCTTCTGCTTCAGACCAATCTTGGCGATCGATCAACAAACTCAATTGGTTTAACTTTGCTTGAATTTGTAGGAGCGATCGATTCGGTATCGCCTGGATCGATCGACCATAATACTCTAGGGCAAAGCGTTCCCAATCACCCCGCTGTTCTGGTGTCAAACCTGGTTTATTGCTTTTAGCCCGTACCGTATTGCCCAGATTGAGATAAATTGCAGCCTCCTCTGGCCGGGAACCTAATTTTTGGGCTGCTTCGAGTCCAACCGACAGCACATCCTGCGATCGTTCCAGTTGTCCCAAAACCCGCAATACCCGCCCTAAAGCATGAATTGCCCGGACTTGTTCGAGAGAAACAGGCTGATTTTTCAAAGTTTCCAAACCCGCTGCCGAAACTTCGCAAGTTGGGTTTTCCAACTTGAAAGAAGCTAAAAGAATTTTGCAAGCTCTGGGGTAAAGTCCGAGAATTTCCCAAGCCCGACTTTGATTAATTTGAACTTGAAAAAGTTGGTTTTTTCTATCAATTTGCTCGAATATTTTAGCAGCTTGCGTCCAAACCTCGATCGCATCTTGAGTCTGCCCCCGTTCGAGTTGCAACTGTGCTTGAATGTTGAGAGTTTCAGCCAAAATCCGCTGCTGTTCGGGAGTTTTTGCCTGTGTTCGCACAGCCGACAAACTTGAATTTACAGCTTTTTCTGCTTGTTCCCAAAGCCCCAACTGCCCATAGGTTGCAGCTAAATTGCTCAAAGCTGTGGCGCGATCGAGATTTTCGCCTTTTGCCTCAAACTGGGTCGCCGCTTGCTGCAATAGCGGTACAGCTTCCGAAAAACGTTCCTCTTGGTACAGAGTTCGAGCTTGTCGGACAAGCTGGACCGCTTGTGGTGGATTAATCTGAGCAACTCCGGGAGGAATCACAACGGATAGCAAACAGGAAATCACAAATAACAGAATTACTTGTCGGAGCGATCGGGTAAAGTTCATATTTAGAAAATAAAATTACAACCGCAGACACACATACTAACTAACCAAAATACATCTTATTCTTTATCTGCGTTAATCCGCGTTAATCCGCCTACATCGGCGGTCAAAAAAAACCTAATTTCAACGCGACACACAACCATAACTCGGTCGAGGATTGCGAGAATCAGCAGTATTACCCGGATTATATCCAACAAGCATAACTTCTCCTTTGGTATTCACCACCCAACCTTGCGCCGGAACAACTTCCCGATCGGGGATTGCCCCTTCTTCCTTCTTCCCTCGATCGGTTACATCGGTTAAATCCTCTACATTGCTCGTTGCCGAACTTCCTGCCTCTTCCACCCAAGGAAAGGGCGCTGGAGCGGTGCTGAGGGCATCATTAGGACTCGGTGGCACTCCTCCTTTCCCAGTGACGGTAAATGCGCTCTCGGCCTCTTGCGTGCAGGGATTTGCAGCAATTAACGCAGTCGGATCGACAACATTTTGCGGCAGTTCCACTAAACCTTGAGCCGGATTCACTCCAGAAGAACTAAATGTTACAGTACCTTGCAACGCCGGGCCGCTACTTTGGGAAATCGCCGCAATATCGCTGGTAGGAATTAGAGAAGTCGGACTTACTTGCAACGCTGCAAATTGAGCATCAGTAAGTCCTAAACTACTCCTAGCTTGGTCGCGGTTAAGGCTTGTAAAGCCAAATATATTTGGTACATTGACCGTAACTTGTCCGCCCCTAGCTGTGCGAGCATTAGCTGTAATATCACTATTCTCTCGCGGTAAAGCTACCAAAATATCGCTATTAATTCTGATATTACCGCCCTCAGAAATACCTGCATCCGTGGTGATTCGACTGCCGCGTCGCAACTGAATGTCTTGCGCTTGCAGGTTAATATTTGCCCCTGTTCCAGAGACAGTCGTGCCATCAATTATGCTTTTATTATCCAGGGAAATTGAGTTAGCTACAACGTTAATATTGCCAGCTCTACCTGTTCCTAAAGATTGAACATTAACAACTGCACTATCCCGAAGAATCAATTGATTAGCATTCAAATTCAACGAGCCTGCATTTCCGCTAGCAGTGGGATTTACAGCATTAAACGCCCTACCAACCGAGGCCTCAATTCCACTCCTCAACCCACTGTTACTTCCAATACCTTGCACTTGTAAGCGATTGGCATTAATTGTAATATCTCCTGCATCTGCTATACCCAAAGAAGCCGCAGAAATAACCCCGCCATTCTGCACAGTTAGTTTAGGTGTTGACAGGCGAATATCTCCACCCCTACCAGAACTTGCAGTTTGAGTAACAAAAGAACTTGCTACATAGCCCGCATTCTCCAAAAATCTTGACTCGCCGCTCACTTCTATAGACTCGGAGGCTCTCACAGTTAAATTTCCTCCCGTCCCCCCACTTGTAGAAAACACAACTTGCCCAAAAATAGCACCAGTCGTTAAACTAATTGTGGCTCCATTAGAAACACTCAGCCGCTTAGTGTCGATCGTAATATCCCCACCTTTTCCATTCGCATCAAAAGTATTCGTGCCGAGCCGAGTTTGCCCTAGACCGACAGGAAGACTCCCCGATAATTCCACCGATTCACTCGCTCTAATCGCGATATTCCCCGATGCTCCATCACTAAGGCTGAAGCTGGCAAACGCACCGCCATCGCGCAGTATTAACCGTTGCGCTTCAACAGTGATGTTTCCGCCTTGACCAGTGCTTTCGTTCGTTGTTCCGTTATAGAGCGTTGAACTCACGAGCTCGACGGTGTTGGCGCGGATAGTCACATTTCCGCCATCCCCAGCACCAAAGGTGGGGGCACCGGCTACTACCCCATTGCTCATCAACAGCCGTCCGGCTTCAATGTTAATATCTCCGGCTGCTCCACTGCCAATAGCGCTAGTAAACAGAACAATTTGCGAAATAAAGGGGTTGCCTGTTCCAGATGTCTGAAAATTTTCTGTAAGCTGCTGATAGCCCTCAATTCCCAACCCGATCATTTCTACTGAGTCAGTAGCGCGGATGTTGATATCGCTTCCTCTCCCCTCTCCCAGTGTGGAGGCGAAAATTTGCGATCCCCCCTCTACTCGCAAGTTTTGGGAATTGATATTAATGCCTCTACCATCAATATTTCCGAGTGTCAGTCCATAAATTCCTGAACCGTTAAGATTAATATTTTCACCTCGAAGATCGACTTTTCCACCTCCTAATCCGCTGGTATTTATAAATGCACCGTTCATTTCAATATTGCCGAAGTTCTGAATATTGCCATAGTTTAAATTCAGACCTAAAGCTGTTGGTTCAAATTGCACTAAACCTGGACTGTTGACACTACCGATAAGAATTTGTCCGGTATAAGCAGTTAGATTTCCTCCTTGGAGTTGAATGTCACCGCCAATTAATGCTAAAGTTTGACCGGGGTCTACTGCTAAACCGAGTTTTTCAAACGCAGGAATTTCTATGGGGAGTGGCGGTAAGGCTGATGTAGGAGCCTTTGTTTGGGAAGAGTTGACAATTGTGCCGGGATTTTCTCTAAATCTTAAACCCACAGGAATATTAATCGCTAACAATGGCACTGCATTAGAATTAGCTGCACTAAATTCAAACCCATTATCAAAGAGAATTCCGCTACCAGTTGAACCGACAAATGAACCACGCAAATCTAACCGAGCGTTGGGACCAAAGACAATTCCTTTTGGATTAAGTAAAAATAAGTTGGCATTTCCTTGGACTCCCAAGACACCTAAAATATTAGAAGGGTTGCCACCCGTAACGCGGGTGAAGATGTTGGTGATTCCGCTGGGATTGGCAAAATATGCTCCCCGCCCTTCACGGATGTTAAATTCGCGTAAACTGTGAAAGAGGTTAACGCCGCGAGTTGCACCGCCTTCTATTCTGTCCGAGGGTAAATTATTGATCGTGCCGGGAACTGTGCGTGAACTTTCTGCACCCAAGCTATTATCGGGGATGATTTGGGCGATCGCAGGGACAGGAAACAGCAGTAAGAATGCAAAAAATAGGGCGGAAGATTGGCAGCACATCTTTTAAGTCTGGTTAATTTAGTATGAGGAAAATAGCGACGGGCTAGCTAAAACCTAAAGAGTACCTATTGAGGTACGCAAACACCGGTCGATTTCGGACTGCGAAGAGATGCACCATTACTTGAATTATACGCTACCAGCGTTACTTTTCCTCGATCGTCCATTACCCAACCTTGAGCGGGAATAATTTCTGTTGGTCGAATTTCTATGGAGACTCTTTGACCTTCTATGTGCTGACTTCCATCTACCGCTGGTTCCACCCAATTAAACTGGCTAGAATTGCTGCTGAGAACATCATTAGGACTTGCTGGCACTCCTCCTTTCCCAGTAGCGGTAAATGCGCTATCGGCCCCTTGCGTGCAGGGATTTGCAGCAATTAACGCAGCCGGATTGACCACATTTTGCGGCAGTTCCACTAAACCTTGAGCAGGATTCACCCCAGAAGAACTAAATGTTACAGTACCTTGCAAAGCCGGGCCACTACTTTGGGAAATCGCCGCAATATCGCTGGTAGGAATTAGAGAAGTAGGACTTACTTGCAACACTGCAAATTGATCATCTGTTAATCCCAAATTACCTCGAACCTGTTCGCGAGTCACTGATGTAAACCCAAAAACATTAGGGACATTAATATTAACGCGACCACCGGCAGCCGATCGCGCATTAGCAGTAATATCACTATTTTCGTTGGGGAGAGTCACCAGAATATCGCTTTTAATGTTGATGTTGCCACCCTCAGAAATACTTGCATCAGTTGTAATTCTGCTCCCTCGGCGCAACTGGATATCTCGTGCTTCGAGGTTAATATTTGCTCCTAGACCGGATGCCGTTCTACCGTCAATGCTGCTTTGGTTGTCAAGGGAAATTGAATCTGCTTTCACGTTAATGTTACCAGCCCGTCCCGATCCCAAAGCTTGCAGATTGAGTGTTCCTTGATTGCGAAGAATCAATTCCCCGACATTTAGATTCAACGAACCTCCGTTAGCCGTAGCATTAGGATCTATAAGCTCAGAGGCAATCCCAACAGAAGTCTGAATTTGACTGTTAAATTCACCTTGACCCCCATTCCCAATAACTTCTACACGGCCCGCATTTATTGTGATGCTTCCCGCTTCTCCGCTGCCTAAAGATGCAGTGCTAATAACTCCCCCACCCCGGAGAGTCAGTACAGGTGTAGAAATGTTGATACTCCCTCCCTGATTAGCAGTATTGGCATCAGCGCAGATGAAACTGGGATTCCGACTGCCGTTCGCCAAAACTCCAGAAATACCCTCGACTGTTACTGACTCAGTGGCCCTAACTGTTAAATTACCTCCGGGCCCCCCAGTTGTATTCAACGGTTGGTTGCCCACAACTGCTCCGCTAGATAAACTAATTCCGCCTCCGTCAGAAATCCTCAACCGCTTCGTGTCGATATTAATGTCCCCAGCTTCCCCATTCACACCGCTGGCAGTTGAGCCAATTAAACTTGCTACGGGACTTCCAGTGGGAGTCCGCAGCACTTCTACTGATTCCGAAGCTTTAATGTTGATATTCCCCGCTCCTCCTTCACCGCGGGTGAGGCTGATCACACTAGCACCATCGCTTACGGTTAAACGTTTTCCCTCAAAGGTGATATTTCCTCCCCTACCGGTACTCCCCAAAAGTGGGCCACTGTGCATTGCAGAAGCGAGCATATCTAAAACCCCGGCACGGATGGTAATATTTCCGGCGTTGCCAGCACCTAACGTGGTGGTAGTCAATGCGGTTCCATTGTCCATCAGCAATCGTCCCGTGTCGATCGTGATGTTTCCGGCGGCTCCCATGCTATTAGTGCCAGTTATCAGCAGAAGTTGTGGGTCAAAAGGGTCGAAAGAGCCAGATATCGTATATTTACCACCAAACACTCTATAGCTATCTAATCCAATTCCGTTCATTTCTACTGAGTCGGTAGCGCGGATGTTGACAGCGCCTGCTGCACCACTTCCTGCTGTCAGAGTGGATAGTTGCGCCCCACCTTGGGCCCGAAAATTTTGGGCGTTAATGTCGATGCCCCTGCCATCGATATCTCCCAAAGTCAGTGCATAAATTCGCCCATTGTTGATGTTGACATTTCCACCTCGAATATCAACTTTGCCGCCACCGATTCCACTGGTGTTGAGCGCTGAACGGTTGGTTATTTCAATATTACCAAAGTTGGAAATATTGTCATAGTTTAAACTTAATCCCAATGGCGTTGCCCCCAATCCAACCATCCCCGGACTAGCGACGCTACCCAGCAAAATTTGTCCGGTTGATGCAGTGAGTGTTCCCTGATTTAATTCTATATCTCCTCCCACTAGGGCAAGAGTTTGTCCGGGCTCAACTGCTAAGCCAATGTTATTAAAAATCGGCGGGAACCCTGGAGGTAACTCTGGTAAACTCAAGGCTGGTGCTGCTAAAGAGTTAATGATTTTTCCCGGATTTTCTCGAAAGTTTAAACCGATAGGTATATTGACATTTAACAGCGGTAAAGACTGGGGATTGCTGCTGCTGAATTGATAGCCATTATTGAAAACTACGCTATCAGCAGAACTTGCTAAAAATGAACCACGCAAATCTAACCGCGCATTGGGGCCGAAGACAATTCCTTTGGGGTTAATTAAGAATAAATTGCCGTTTCCCAAAACTCCCAAAGTTCCTAAAATATTAGAAGGGTTGCCACCAGTAACGCGGGTGAAGATGTGGGTAATTCCGCTGGGATTGGGAAAATAGGCTCCCCGCCCTTCACGGATGTTAAATTCGCGCAAGCTGTGGAAGAGGTTAACGCCGCGAGTTGCACCGCCTTCTATTCTATCCGAGGGTAAGTTGTTGATAGTATCGGGAACTGTGCGCGAACTTTCTGCACCCAAGCTATTATCGGGGATGATTTGAGCGATCGCCGGGACAGGAAACAGCAGTAAGAATGCAAAAAATAAGGCGGAAGATTGGCAGCGCATCTTTTAAATCGGGTTAATTTAATTTTATAAAAATAGCGAGCGATTAGCTAAAACCTAAAGAGTACCTATCGAGGTACGCAAACACCCGTCGATTTCGGACTGCGAATAGATGCACCACCACCTGAATTATAGGCTACCAGCGTTACTTGTCCTCGATCGTCCATTACCCAACCTTGAGCGGGCATAATTTCTGTTGGTCGAACTTCTATGGATGCTCTTTGACCTTCTATGTGCTGGCTTCCACCTACCGCTGGTTCCACCCACGGCAACGGTTCTTCTGCGCTGCTGAGAACCTCGTGAGGGCTTGGTGGCAATCCCCCCCGCCCCGTCACAGTAAACTCGTTCTCGGCCCCTTGGATGCAGGGATTTGCAGCAATTAACGCAGCCGGATTGACCACATTTTGCGGCAGTTCCACTAAACCTTGAACGGGATTAACTCCAACAGAACTAAATGTTACCGCCCCTTGCAAAGCCGGGCCGCTACTTTGGGAAATCGCGGCGATGTCGCTGCTGGGAAGCAGAGATGTAGGACTTACTTGCAACGCTGCAAATTCGGCGTCACTGAGCTCCAACCTGCTTCTGACTTGTTCGCGACTCGCTGCTGTAAAGCCGAAAACATTGGGCACATTGATATTCACGCGGCCGCCGCCTGCTGTGCGCGCGTTGGCTGTGATGTCGCTGTTTTCTTGCGGGAGGGCGACAAGAATGTCGCTGTTGATGTTGATATTGCCGCCGTCAGAAGTGCCTGCATCGGTGGTAATTCGGCTGTTGCGGCGCAATTGGATGTCTCGCGCTTGCAGGTTAATATTTGCTCCTGTACCGGATACAGTCGTACCGTCAATCATCGCTTTGTTGTCAAGAGCGATCGAATTTGCGACAACATTGATATTACCAGCGCGTCCGGTTCCCGTAGCCTGCACTGTCACTGTAGCTCCATCTCTGACAATTAGTCGATCGGCATTCAGATTCAACGAACCGGCATTGGCCGTAGCATCGGGATTAGTACCAAATATCTTGCCTACCGAAGCATCAATTGTACTGACAAACAGACCGTTATTTCCGCTGCCACTGACCTCAATGCGATCGGCATTAACAGTAATATCCCCCACATCTCCCGCCCCCAAAGAACTCGTAGAAACTACCCCCCCATCCCGCACGGTTAGGCTTGGCGTATCAATGCGAATATCCCCGGCCGGACTTGAGCTCAAAGTTCCAGAACTCAGCGCACTAGCACTCTGAATTCCGCTGCTCAAAAGTTGAGAAATACCTGAAATTTCTACTGATTCAGTAGCCGTAACTGTTAAATTTCCAGCAGGCCCGCCCTCCCTAGAAAACAAAAACCTGCCAATTAACACACCCGATCCTACTGTAAACGCAGAACCCCCAGAGAGACTCAACCGCTTGGTATTGATGTTAATATTCCCCGCCCTTCCGTTAGATCCGATACTCAGCGTGCTGATTCCAGTTGACACAACTGTTGTCGGGCCGGTGTTAGACAATTCTACTGATTCAGCAGCTTTAATGTTGATATTCCCCGACGAGCCGCTGCTGTAGCTCGTCGTACCGAGAATAGAACCGTCGCGCATAATTAATCTCGCGACATCAACACTAATGCTTCCTCCCGCACCTGTACTTTCTTTAGCTGTCCCGTTGTTAATTCCAGAACCCACCATCTCAAAAGTATTGGCACGAATGATTAAATTTCCGCCATTTCCACTGCCAAAAGCGATGCCGCTACCTACTACCCCATTGTTGAAGAGCAGGCGGCCTGTGTCGATCGTAATATCGCCCCCCGAACCTGCACCAGCACTAGCATTAAATAGCATCATTAGCGGGTCAAAGGGGTCTGTAGTTCCCGATACCAAATATTTAATTGCAACTTCTTGATAGCCCTCAACTCCCAGCCCGATCATTTCTACTGAATCAGCAGCGCGGAAGTTGATATTACCTCCTGCACCATCTCCTAGAGTCAGGGTAGAAAATTGCGTTCCGTTTTCCACTCGCAACTTTTGAGCGGTGATATCGATACCTCTACCATCAATATTTCCCAGGGTCAGCGCATAAATTCGCGCACCGCTGAGGGTGACATTGCCACCTTTTAACTCTACTCTGCCGCCACCGATGCCACTGGTGTTAATAAGTGTTCCATCAAATATTTGAATATTGCCGAAATTTTGAATATTGTCATAATTTAAAGCTAAATTCCCCTGCTGAGCAACAGGAGGAGCCAGTGCAAAATTCACTAATCCGGGACTGGCGACGCTACCGAGTAAAATTTGTCCGCCGCTGGCGGTTAAATTGCCGCCTTGTAGTTGGATGTCGCCACCAATCAGTGCTAAAGTTTGACCGGGTTCTACTACTAAACCAACTCGATCGCTAATCGGAATTGGCACAGGAGAGGCTGGGAGGTTTACCTGTCCTAAAGCCGTTGATTGATTGACAATTGCACCGGGATTGTCTCTAAATCTTAAACCAACAGGAATATTAACTGTTAACAGCGGGGATGTTTGCGGGTTTGTGCTGCTAAATTCAACGCCGTTATTAAACACAATACTGTCAGCACTGGAACCGATAAAGGAACCGCGCAAATCTAACCGCGAATTCGGTCCGAATATAATTCCTTTCGGATTAATTAAAAATAAGTTACCGTTGCCTAAAACTCCCAGAGTTCCTAAAATATTTGAGGAGTTTGGGCCCGTAACGCGGGTGAATATGTTGGTAATTCCGCTGGGATTTTCAAAATAAGCTCCCCGCCCTTCACTGATGTTAAATTCACGCAAGCTGTGAAATAGGTTAACGCCGCGAATTGCACCGCCAGTGATTCTATCTGAGGGTAAGTTGTTGATAGTATCGGGAACAGTCCGCGAACTTTCCGGGCCCAGGGTATTATCGGGAATGATTTGGGCGAAGGTTTTCGAGGGAAATAGCAACAGGAAAGCAAAAAGTAGGGCGGAAGACAGGCGAGACATAGCTTAAATCCTGTTATATAAATAATATCGTTTCCGGTTCCATCAGAATTATATATTTGGATTATATCAGTGCGCTCGTCCCAGTATTATATCGACTCTCTTTCACCAATCAAGTTGACTTTTCACAAAGATAATAAAGATAGCTTTTTTCGGTACGACGGCTCATGTTTTTGAGTCGAATCGTGCGGCGAAATCGAGCTAGGAAAGGAGATTCTGATGGGGATTAATAAGGGGTTGACATTTATCCGTAGTTTGTGATCTCAATAGTCCGGACATTTTTTCTATGACCCAATGGCTTATTGTCTATGACTTCGCAGCCCCTGTGGATAATTAAATCAATGTTATCTCCACCCCTAACGCGGCATTTAATTCGACTTTTTTACGCTCCTTGCCCCGCGTAAGCTTGTAGTATCCTTCCAAAAACTGTCCGCAGTATTGTGATATTATCATCTTATGAACGACATTGTACCGCAACTGCGATACAATTACAAGTTAGGCGTACAACTCAGAGTTAACATAGATGACTATGGAAATAAAACCTCCTCCTCGGTTAGTTGCTCTTGATACACAGGTTTTTGATAGCTATAACTTTAACTACAATTCTAAAGTTTTTCAAACTTTAGTTACACTTGCTCAGCAAGAAAAAATAAGGCTGCTTTTAACTTCTGTCACTCTTCATGAAATAAGATCACATATTACCGAAGGTGCTGTATTAACCTCCAAAGCGGTTGAGCAAGCTGTAAACGATTTGAATAAAAAGCGTTTTAAACCGCAAGGAGATACTAAAAGAGTCAAAATTTCTGCGAATTCTGACTTGCTAAATGAATTCAAGAAAAAAGTTCAAGAGCTTGCTCCGAATTTTGAGCAAATTAATCAAGAGCTTCTAGACCAACTTAAAGCTTTTTTACAAGCAACTGGCTTTGAAATAATCGAAGTGGATCGGGTGTCAGTGGTTGATATTTTTGAAAATTATTTTTCTGGTACTCCACCATTTGGTGAAGGAAAGAAGAAATATGAGTTTCCAGACGCTTTTGCGCTCTTAGCTCTTCAAAAGGAGGCAGAAGACAGAAACAGAATAATTTATGTCGTTAGTGGAGATGCCGATTGGGAAAAGTTTTGTTCTTCGAGCGAATACCTGTCTTTGATTGGAAAGCTCGATGAATTATTGGAAACTATAATTCAAGAAACTGATTCAGATGAGTTTGATGCCTGCTATGAACTATATAGCGACAAAAAAGATGAAATAAAAGAATACATAGAGAATAAATTCTCTGATCTGAACTTTTCAATGGATTTGTCTGGAACTAGCTTGATTGAATGGGGCAGTGAAGAAATTGAAGTCGAGGTCAAGTCAGTAGATATTATTCATTCCTCATTAGTTCATATTGATGATTCTGATGCAGATCAACCTTCAGTAGTGTTTGAGCTAGAAGCAGAGGTGCATTATGACGCCAAGGTAAGCTATGAAAGCTTAGAATATGCAATTTACGACAGAGAAGACGATAGGTACTATGGAGTAGAAAAAATATATACAGTCTTTACTCAGTCCCTTAAGTTAAACGTGGAAGTTACGCTCACTCTATTTAGAGATAAAGACTACTCCTTATGTGATGCGGACATAGAAGATATTACTATCGACCCGAATAATACTTTAGGTCAAATAGTTATTGATACAGGTTTTGAGGATGACTATTACTAGATCAAGAATTTGCAGCTAAAACTTGTTGTGGGATGAAAGAACAAATAACAAGATATAAAGTTTAACGCCTGACACTTCGTTGGTGCGGACGGAATATAGGTTACCAGTGAGAGTTCGAGGTTACCTGCCGCCGCACAACTTCACCGTTATCTCGTAAACGCTGCGTGATCTTGCAGAGGATTCGGAAGCTCTATCGAGTGTCAAATCAAAGCCCCTAAAGCTTTCAATGTCACTTTTTGAGCATTCGTCAATTCCGTTACAGCTTGAATCTTCATGCCTTCATACAGCCGATCGCCCATCAACGTCCTAATACAACATCCGGTTGCGACATCCCACAGCTTAATCGTGCGATCGAGGCCACAACTTAATAAAATTTGACCGTCAGCGCTAAAGATGAAAGTGTTGGGCGAAGCGAACCGTAGGGTTCGATCGCACTCAACCCAACCTACAATTTAGAAAGCAAAGTAATTAATCCGGAAGTATAGGCCTTTTTCCTGCAAAGTTCGATCGCCTGATCGAGCATTTATCAAAGGAATACCATAGTCTAAACGCACATTCAACCGATCACCCATCTGCCAAACCAGCCCCAAACCCGCACCCAGCAGTTTGTCCGAGTCAGGATTCGGCTTTTCTCCTGAATGGTTCCACCCTACCCCAAAATCGATAAACGGAGCGAGTTGCAACAATCCTTCGACTTCTGGGACACGCCAAACCGGAATTCGCACTTCAGCAGACGCGATCGCACCGCTATCAGTTAACAGCAAATCTTGGCGGTATCCGCGCACGCTTTGAACGCCACCGATCCCAATTTGTTCGAGAGAAAGCAGGGGGCGATCGGCTAATTGAATGTCTGAACGCACAATCAGCAAGGTTTCTGGCGCTAGCAGCCGCACGTACTGCGCTTGTCCGCGCCACGCCAGAAAGCGGCTGTCGGGCCCGCTATCGTTCGCAGTAGCACCGAAGAGATTAGTGCCGAGGGAGAATTGCGATCGCGCCGCGAACACTTGGCTGGAACTCCGCTGCACATATTCTTGAAAAAACCGCACAGCCGAAACCCGGGTTTCGCCGCGCTCATTTGCTCCCGCAGAAAGCGCAAATCGTTCCCCTGAGAGGAATGTATCGCTTTCTTGCCGCGAAAAACTTAGTCCCAAAGCCAAAGTGCGATCGGGCTTTTCGACAATCGGCTGGCGGTAAGTTAACTCGTAAGTCCGCGATTTCCCCTCAATTTCAGCAGCATCAAACGGTTCCTCGATGATATTGGTGCTAGCAGCACTCGCTGCGAACCCAATCGTGCCGTTGCGCGCGTTGACGGGGACTGTGTAGCTGCCGTTAAATTCATTGCTGCCGTCGGTGTTAGCATAAGATACCTCTAATCCGTCGCCCAAACCGAGCAAATTTGCTTGATTGATGCGAACACCGCGCCGAAAACTTCCGACGCTGGGCGATCGATTGTTGTCTGCGAACACTTCACCGCTAAAGCTGTCTGCTTCTTTTACCCGTACTTCTAAGCGGCTGTTTTCCGGGCGGCTTCCGGCTTGCAATTCGGCGGAAATATTGCCAATTAAGGGGTCGAGTTGCAGCAGTTGCAAGGCTTCCAGCAACCGAGATCTATTGAGGGGCCGTCTGGTAGCGCGTTCTAGGCGCGATCGCACGTAATTTGAATTTAAGCGTCTGTTTCCAGTAATCACAATTTCATCTAATCCGCCTTCTACAATCCGAATTGTCACCACACCTCCTTCTCTCGGAAAGGTTTGGTTGGCGGGAATTACAGCGCCGGAATTGATGTATCCTGCGGCTACATATTTTTGAGTGACGGCTGCTTCGGCTGCGATCAGTTCGGCAAAGGTGATTTCGCGGCCCGCAAACTGTTGCGTAACTTCTGCGAGTTCGCGATCGCTAAAAGCTGTGTTACCCTCAAATTCAAAGCGATCGACCCTAATTGTACCTATAATCCCCGGTCTATCATCGCCGGGAACAGGTGTTAGCGGGGTTGGTTGGAGGGGAGACGGCGGGGGAGGTTGCGGTGCTGTTGGTGCAGGTAATTCCGGCTCTCTGGGCAGAATTGGGTTGGGCAGTTGACTGAGTTGCGAGACTCGATCGATACCCAAATCAATTTTTTTTCTGTCAATATTTTCTTCTAGTTTTTGATCTGAGTTAAAAAGCTCGGTTTCTTGAGTTTTTGTGCTAAATGTGCGATCGGCAGAATTTGCCGCTTCCGACTCTAAGTTAGGGATTTCCGGAGGTGGGGATAAGGGTTGAGTTGCCGCCAAAGCCGATCGTTCTGGCTCAGCGGGTAACTGCGTTTCCTCGTAAGAAGCTGGTAAGCCTTCACGGAGGCTGATATCGGTGTCGTTGGGGGGTAAAGCTCGATCGCCTCCGCTGCTGACTGCTGCCAAATCCTCAACATTTGAGGCCAAAATTTCGACTGTGCTAGCGGATGTTTTCGCTGGTTTTCCCAACAAAACTAACCCAAAAATACCAGCGAATAAAAATAGTTTTTGCGATCGACAAGCCATAGAATCTAATTATCTCGAATAATTGGGTAAAATATTTTCCGCAATAGAGCACCCTCAAGTAAAAATCAATCTTAACAGCAAAAAAACGAAACAGCCGTCGCAGCTAACAGTTTCGGCGACGCTACAAACCAAAAGGTCGATCGACGGCTGTTCATTTCCCAAGACTTACGCACCAACCGGGTTCTTATCCGAAAAAATATCGTGTAAGTCGATGGTAAACGGTAAAAAAAACCAAATTTTTTTTGTTGCAAAACCTACGCTTTCATGCTAACGCAGCGACCCGAACATTCCTGCACGCCAGGGTAAACCAGAAACCGGGTTGTGTCCGAAAAGACGCGCTACAACTGAGATATGGCACCCTTCTCAATAGTCTTTTTATGAACAGGCAAGATGCCTGTTCCACAAGAGATAAATTTTCTTGTGGAACAGGCATCTTGCCTGTTCTTAACCCTCTTTTGTCACTCTCGTGGTAGTATAAGGAGTGACACAGATCAAAAGCATTGCCAGTCCTATGGTA
>NZ_JAUBQQ010000088.1:0-19701 GCF_036701335.1 Microcoleus sp. Pol12B5
GTTCTACCATAGGACTGGCAATGCTTTTGATCTGTGTCACTCCTTATACTACCACGAGAGTGACAAAAGAGGGTTAATCCTAACCCAACGGAATTACTAGCAAAATTTCCGCACCTTTGTGCGGTTCGTAAATACACTAGATCGCTCTTTTCACTCGCGAAGTTTGTATTTTTTGGGCTGCCGATTAAAAAATCCTTCAACTCATCATCATTAGCACCCGCATAAGAAGTGCACTTAGGTACGGAATGTGAGCTCGGCAAGTAAATATGCGTAGAGGCCTTGACGATCGCACTCCGATGCAGCCAATTTCTCGGCATCTAGAACAATATCTCGGTATCTGGGAGAATTTTGAGAATATGGTAATCTACCCCCCTCTAGTTCAATAAAGTAAAAATGAGCATTAGACCAAATTTCAGATGGTTTTCTTCAGTGGCGAGTGTTTTGGGTTCGATTTCGATCGGCCCTTTGAGCGGCGCGACATCCTCTGTAAAAGCAGCAGAAACGGTTGTTGTCCGCAAAGGTATTTTAGAATCGTCAATATCGGTTGCGGATTTGCGTGAACTCGCAGAAACAGGAAAAGTCCCCGCCAAACTGCAAGCTTATGCCAATCTCCTGTCTGACGAACAGCGCAGTAAAATCTTTCGGGCGCTGCAAGCAAAAATTCCCCTAAATGTAGTCGGCCTGAGCAACTTGCTAAATACGGGCATCGGCACTGGCATCCTGACGGATTTGACTACTGTGATACCCAGGCGCGACGGTGGGGGTGTGGAAGCGCTGCGAGCCGCTCTGGTGCAGGGAGCAAACGCGCCGGAAGGCTTATCGGTACTGAGTTTCATTGAATCTTATCCCAGCTCGCGGGTCGTGGTGGATCTCGATCGAGCTTTCGCAGTTTTGGGAAATATGAACGCTAGTTTTTGGCAAACTCAGCGCTTTATGGCGGCGATCGCACCTCAGTTAGCACCAGTTAAACCCGCGTTTAACCTGCCTTTCGATCCCACCCAGCCAGGCCCTAATTCGGTGCAGGTACGGGCGCTAGATTTGAACGATAGCGCCCGCAATCGACCTATTCCGGTTGATGTGTACTGGTCGAGAGCTGCGACTGCCGACAAACCCACGATCGTCTTTTCTCACGGGTTGGGTTCCGTCCGCACGGATTTGCGCTACTTAGCCGAGCATTTGGCGTCTCACGGTTATGTGGTAGCAGCTTTAGAACATCCGGGCAGCAACGAGACTAACACCAATGCTGCGATGGCGGGGAAGTCTCCCTTGTTAGCTCCTCAAGAGTTTTTAGACCGTCCCAAAGACATCAGTTTTGTACTCGACGAACTGACCAAATTGAACCAAACTGATGATAATTTGCAGGGGAAAATCGCGATCGACCGATGGGTAATAATTGGCTATTCCTTCGGCGGCGCTACAGCCTTGTCCTTGGCCGGCGCCGAACTGCAATTGAGCGGACTCAAACAGCGGTGTCAGGGGGATTTGATTGGGTTCAGCTTAGGCGAAGGCATTCAGTGCGCGGCGGCCGGATTGCCCGAAGAACGTTATCAATTGCGGGATGGGAGGATTAAAAGGGCGATCGCCATGAATCCGATCACATCATTACTATTTGGAGAAACGGGTTTAAGTACAATTCAAATTCCTACCTTAATAGTAGCATCTTCTGCCGACAAAACAACTCCCGCCTTAGCCGAACAAATTGCCGGTTTTCCGAAAATTCCATCTCCTAAATGGCTAGTTGGTTTTGTAGGAGGAACCCACTTAAGCGTCAAAGATCCGAGTACAACTTTACACCAAGTTCGCAGACCGAGCACAATAATTACTGGCGATGAAGTTGTCGGCGACCAAGCTGTTAGCATACGCAATTATATTAAAGCTGTAAGTTTGGCTACTGCCGCTCAACTGACTGCTGAAGCTGACAAATATGCAGTCTTTCTAACACCAGAATACGCGTACTTTGCTTCCACATCGGTAATCCCGGTTCGGCTGTTAACAGAATTTTCCCCGGAAACTAATGCAGTAGTACAAACTTTTATTCAAGGGAATAAGTAGTCATTATTCATTAGTCCTTAGTCGTTAAGTAGGTAAGCGCCAAAAAACCATAGTATTTGGTAGAGTTCTAGACCCAGAACATAATTATGTAGGGTTCGCACTGCGAACCTTACCACTATTAGTCATTAGCTAATAATCTGATGTCCGCTCCAACACCTATAATAAAGGTGTTTGTAGTGGGAGTTCGAGGGGACATGATATTGCGACTAGCAGTTTTTCCTTGTGTAGGCGGCGCCCCTTAGCCCCAGAGGTGTATTTTCTTCTTAAGCTGTTTCTGATATATTTTGTTCGTGCAAGGGCAAAATATAACAAAGCGCTTTCACAAACTCTACTCCCAAACTGCCATGCTTAAAAAAAATCTTATCCCGCTGTTGCTTCTGTTTATAGCGCTGTTTACCCTTTACGGTGACACTTTAACTTTTCTCCCCAAACCTGTAAGAGATACTAGCGTGGCCAGTCGAAAGTTCTTCGTCGGGTTATGGCCAGATTGGTTGAGACCGAGAGATTTCAACGAGCAAAGGCAACAGGATATTGATAAATTGCAAAAAAGTCCTAGCCCGAAGCGATAGTTTTGAGCTACCAGCGAGAAACCCGGTTTCTCTAATAATACCTAGCCATTTTCTTGTAGGTTGGGTTAAGCGAAGCACAACCAACCATGACGATTTGAGATTGTAGATTTGAGATTTTTCCTCCAATCTCAAATCGATTAAACTTGAGATTTTAGATTTTTCTCAAACCAGTAAGGTGTGCATTGCACACCCTACAGATAGAGGTTATGCCTCCAGGACTGTTTTAGATTGGTCTTCCCATCTAAAATCTAAAATCTAAAATTGATTAGGCGTGCTTTTTCAACCAGCTAAACATAGCTCGCAAATCTTTACCAACTTCTTCAATAGGATGTTCAGCTTCCTGACGGCGCATGGAGGTAAAGCCCGGTTTGCCGGCTTGGTTTTCCAGAACGAATTCGCGGGCAAATTGGCCGGATTGAATTTCGCTGAGAATTTTACGCATTTCGGCGCGGGTTTGATCCGTGACGATGCGGGGGCCGCGAGTTAAATCGCCGTATTCTGCGGTATTGGAGATGCTGTCGCGCATTTTGGCGAGGCCTCCTTCTACTACTAAGTCAACGATAAGTTTAACTTCGTGCAAACATTCAAAATAAGCTAATTCCGGTTGATATCCGGCGTCAACTAAAGTTTCAAATCCAGCTTTAATTAATGCGCTCAAACCGCCGCACAAAACTACTTGTTCGCCAAAAAGATCCGTTTCTGTTTCTTCGCGGAAAGTGGTTTCCAGGATGCCGGCTCTGGTGCCGCCAATACCTTTAGCATAGGCCATTGCCCGATCGCGCGCTTGACCGGAAGCATCTTGATATACTGCAAACAAACTCGGAACACCTTCCCCTTGTTCATAAGTCCGTCGCACCAAGTGTCCGGGGCCTTTGGGGGCAACCATTACTACGTCTACATTGGCAGGGGGAACAACTTGGCCGAAGTGAATGTTAAAACCGTGAGCAAATGCTAAAACATTTCCTTCAGAAAGGTTCGGTTCGATTTGTTCTTTGTAAATAGTTTTTTGAACTTCATCGGGCAATAAAATCATGATGAAGTCAGCAGCGGCTGCTGCTTTGTCTACCGGGTGAACTGTTAAACCCGCGTCGGTTGCTTTGGCGGCAGATTTGCTACCGGGATACAAACCGACAACGACATTCATGCCACTGTCTTTGAGGTTAAGGGCGTGGGCGTGTCCTTGGGAACCGTAGCCGATGATAGCAATCGTTTTGTTGGCTAAGAGGTCTAGGTTCGCGTCGGTGTCGTAATACATACGGGCCATAATGCTTGTCTCCGAAGATGCAAATTGGGTGATTGACTGCAAAACTCTCATTTTATCAAGGTAGGGTACTTTTTTTGCATAAATTTTTCAGATTAAGATTTGGGCGGGGGAAAATAAAGGGATCTCGCCCTGAATTTAGCAGGGTTTCTCGCAGAGTCTGCGATCGTCAAATATAATTGTCAATAGCGTGCTGTGCATTTGCAAAAACGCAACTAACTAACTTTTTTAAGATGAAAATAAAAGCAATACATCATGTGGCGATTATTTGCTCGGATTACGAAGCATCGAAGAAATTTTATGTAGAAGTATTGGGATGTTCAATTATCAAAGAAACTTTCCGAACCGAGAGGAATTCTTACAAACTAGATTTGCGAGTCGGAAACGGCGACACCATAGAGCTTTTCTCATTTCCCCATCCTCCTGAAAGAGTTAACAATCCTGAAGCTTGCGGTTTGAGACATTTAGCTTTTGCCGTTGAGGACATAGAATCATCAGTTGCTTACTTAAAATCCCAACAAGTAGAAGTAGAAGAAATTCGCCTAGACGAGATTACAGAAAAACGGTTTACATTTTTCAGAGATCCCGATAACTTACCGTTAGAAATTTATGAAAGTTAAGGAGTCTCTCTATTTTGTCAAGCCGTTATTAAGTCAACCAGTCCGTAGTGCTGACTAGACAAACTGCATTATTCATTCCCAATCTAAAATCTAAAATCTAAAATCTAAAATTGTATAATGGACTATATCATCAGAAACATAATCACGATCGGATTGCCTGCTTTAATGCTATTAATAGCCATATTAGCTACAGGGAAAACAGGTGACGCAGCCGTTTGGTCGGGTTTGGTCAAAGTCGGCGGTTCCTTTGGTATGCTTGTCGGTGTATGTGTGTTGGTATTTGTAGGATTTGTTGCCAATTATTTTAGTTATTTTGTGGTAGATAGCTTGCTGGTGAGATTTTATCAAAAGCGGCGAGTGTTGGAACAGCCAGAACAACTGGTAAAAGAAATTGATAAATTGCCGATTACCAACGACCTCAAAATTAAGCTCAAATGGGCGGTGATGCACAGCAGCAACTACAAAATCATTAACTTGAAGCACGTAATTTCAAAATGGTTTATTATCGCAGTAACTGTAAATGCCGTATTTTCAATAGTCGGTTATTTGGGAGAATTCAACATTTTTTTGGAATTGACTTCTCATTTTAAACTACAATATCTGCTGGTTGGTTTCTCTACTTTTATATTCTTCGCTCTGGTGCGCTCAAAAAAAATATGGTTGCTGGTGAGCGCATTTTGCATTATCATTAACTTGGCGGAAATTGTTCCTTGGTATTTTCCAGCGCCAGCAGTTGCCGGAGCAACTCCCGGACACAACTTGCGGATTTTGCATTCAAATGTTTTAAGGGCTAATCGGCGATATTCTGAGGTGATATCGCTGGTTAAAGCAGAACAACCTGATATCGCGGTTTTTGTGGAAGTCAACTCAACTTGGGCAAAACAGTTATCGGTTTTAAGCGAGATTTTTCCTTACTCTTCTACCCAGCAAGAATCTGAGAGATTTGGCAGTGCAATATACAGCAAGCTGCCTTTAGAAAATTCCTCTGTTAAAGCCTTTTCAAATCAAAGAAAGAGCTTGTCGGCGGATGTTAAATTTCAAGGTAAAATCATTTCTCTGATTCTTGCTCATCCGACTGTGCCGATCAAACAGGAGAGTTTTATCGATCGCAATAAACAGCTAGCAGGCATCGGCGAGTATGCAGCCCAAGTCAAAAATCCGCTGATTGTGGTTGGGGATTTAAATACCACAATGTGGTCGCCTTTCTACAAAAATATGGTAAAAACCGGAAATTTGCGAAATGCGCGATCGGGCTTTGGCATTTTACCGACTTGGCCGACTTTTATGCCACTGGCTTATATTCCGATCGATCACTTTTTAGTCAGCAAAGAAATTGGTGTTTTGAAGATTCGTACTGGCCGCAATGTCGGTTCGGATCATTTGCCGTTAATTACAGATTTGGTCATTTGAAGGCAGGATTCGATATTTTCTAACAAATTATTGATTAACTGTATCTGATATTGCTGAATATTTGTCTGTAGTGGCTCTTTGCTATCTTGAAAACAGATAACTTTTCCGGCGATTTCCTTGTAGTGTTGCAGCATGGAAAAAGTATCGGTGCTGAAGCGAGCGAGATAGTTTTTAGCAGCCTCGCTGCAAATTTCCGTTACTTGATTGAGATATGCTTCTGACGATTCAGGCGGCTTTTCATACCCAGTTCTTTTATTCAAAATATAGCTAGCACCGCCGACTACTGCGGCTCCCACAGGCCCGCCCAATAGCCAACCTAAGCCTGTGGCGATCGCCACTGGAGCCACTTCGCCCTCGTTCGACTTTTG
The DNA here is from genome assembly GCF_036701335.1 of Microcoleus sp. Pol12B5. NCBI lineage: Bacteria > Bacillati > Cyanobacteriota > Cyanophyceae > Oscillatoriales > Microcoleaceae > Microcoleus > Microcoleus sp. Pol12B5. The sequence continues at coordinate 6,281 of NZ_JAUBQQ010000088.1, forward strand.
AGGTGGAGGTGGCGGCGGCTCCGGTAAAGAGACTTGCGGGGATGGAGGAAACGAAATCAAAAGTGCGATCGGCTGTTCTTTATCAAAGAATTCGCAAGCTTTATTTACCCATTCTGCGATGCTTTGCTGCTGATGTAACGCCTCTCGCTGAAATTTTAGCTTCCACGCATCAAAACTTCCTTCCTGGAGCGACACCGCCATTTCCGATTGATACCGCTGCAAAAGTGTGGGCTGGTAAAGCCAAATCTCGAAATCGGAAACGCTGGCTTGAAAGCCTTTTGATATCAGTTTTTCGGCTTTTTGTTTAATTTCAATTTTGTCTTTGTGCTTTTTTTGAGCGGCAGCTATTTCTGCGGTGACAGTTTCAGCTTTGGCTCGGAGAGATTGGCAAATTTTATTAGCTATAGCTTCAATTCTGGGCAACTTAACTGCTAGTTGTTCCTGTTGAGCTGCCACAATACTTTGCAAAGCCGATTCAAACGTGGCAATTCCTGTAGTTTGGGCGGCCGCCACATCTCCTTTCAGCCTCGCCCTCAACGCCGGCAAAGCATCGACGCGGTAGATATTGCTGATATTGTTCGGTAAGTTGGAGCGAAAACTTTCGGCAACAAACAACAAGCGATTGTAAACTTGTTTTTGGTCGTCTGGTTCGAGTAGATTGAGAAAATTGGCAACAAAGACGACAGTGTTGATGTTGCGATCGCTCAACCAATCTCTCAAGTTCTCCCGTTCCCCTAAAGTCATCAATTTGCGAGCATCTAAAACCTGCACAACCAAATCAGCCGTTAGCAATTTATCCCGAACCAAATTATCCTGTTCTTCCCGATCATTGGTTCCCGGCAAATCCAGCAATTCCACACCGGTTTGCAGAAATGGATGGGGACAGTAAACATTCACGGCCGCCACATCATCCCGCATTTGTCTCGCGTCGTCAAGGATGGCGTAGCGTTTCAAAACATCAGTCCCTGGTTCGCTAATTTCCGTGCCGTCTTTCAGGGTAATTTTTGCGTGCAATTCCTCGCCATAGTTGACATAAATAGCAGCACCTGTAGTGGGCACAAGGTCGATCGGCAAAGCGCGATTTCCCAGCAAAGCATTCAGCAAAGTTGACTTGCCGTAATTAAACGGGCCAAAGACAGCAATTTGAAAAGTTGGTTTGGCGAGATAGTCGCAAATTGAGGTTGTATCTCGATAGAGTTGGGAGTTTTTCTCAAGTTCGAGAATACCGAGTGCTGATTTGAGATTGTCAGTCAGGTGTTGATAAATTTCGGGTTGTTGCATATTGTTGTTTTATTTCAAGCGGATGCTAGGAAAGCTTGATATAGTGATTCAATACTCTGCGACTCGGCAGAAACATCAGCCTCCAATTTTTTCAACCGCTGGGATTCAGCCTGACAATTAATCTCGCGAGATTCCTTTTGTTCGAGCAAATTATCTAACTCCGATTTCCGAGAATTAATATCCGCATTCATGCGATCGCCCACTTCTCGCCCGTAAACATCAAAACACTCTTTCACAGCATCGTGAATCGGCTGCCACTGCTCTTGAGCCACCTGCGGCAGATATTTCACTAGCTCTTTTTTCGCGGCTTTTACCAACTGTTTATGAGCTCCGTCTGCTTGCAAAACCCCAACACCCATCCCCAATAAAGCCAAGTACAGCGGCCCCAAAACAATCCCCGTCAAACTAGCAAGAATCGTACTGACGCTTAACACAGTAATTAAGTTTAGCAGGATATTTTTCCAATCAAAACCCGCTCCTGCCATTGCTACGCCCGCCAGATTTCCTGTCGTTAACGAGAACAATCCCATCGCCCATTTTGCCCAAGCTGGCGAGTTATCTTCGTTTGAGTTGCTGACTGCTGCTGGTATTTTTTGCCCGGTCAGTTTTTCGGTGATTTTTTCAGTCACTTTCGTGTAAGATGCTCCGTAATTTGCCGCACTTTGTGAGAGTTGCGAAAATGCTGAATTCATTTCTTGTTCAGCCGTGAGAGTCCAAGCTGCTAGTTTGTCGTTGATATACTGCTCGAATGCTCGTTTGAGGGATGCTTCAAAGGCTTCTCGCTTGCCTTGGCTGAAGAAATCTAGAAATCTCAGCTCTGGTTGATACCGTAAGAAATCTGTTTCAAAGGTGTTTTCTAAGTTAAGAACGTAGGCGCGGAAAGAATCTGCGATCGCCCGCGATTTACTATCTCTAACTTCGATAATTTCTTGTTGAAACTCATCGCGAATGTGAGTCAGTTTTTTAAACTCCGGCTCAACTGAATTAATCTTTTCCTTCAACTCATTGACATCGCGATCGAGTAATGGTAATCTGCGCCCAACAGCTTCGCGGACACGAGCAGAAATTTGACGCGCCAAAGTTCTCGCCGGACGCAATTCCGAAATCGCCCTTTCCTGCGTCAAAAACGTATTCAGTGCCGCCATAAACTCTGGAAAACCAGTTCCTGCCAAATTCGCATCCGGGTTTTTCATCCGCAACCTGAGCGCCTTAATTGAGGTAATTGCAAACACTCGCTCGTCGTAAATGTCGTGGCCTTCTGTTAAACAATATTCAGCCAAATTAGCTTGAAAAACCCGCCGCAGTTTCCCTTCGGCTTCTGCCAATTCTTCAGGATCATCTGGGTCAATCAAACTTTCCCGCACCTGATCCCAAGCATTAATCAGAAAGAAAATGCTCAATCCGCGATTTTTGATATAATTTTCTAGATAGCGTCTTTCACCCATTGTGCAAGGCTGAGTTGCCCTGAGCACAAACAAAATAGCGTGGCAGTTGTTGATGTAACCGAGAGATAATTCATTGCGAGCTTCTGTATCGTTCAGTCCGGGACTGTCTACTATTTCTATGCCTTTTTCTAGCAAAGGTAAGGGATATTCTACTACGGCGCAATCGATATCGGGAAATGCTGGTTTCTTTTCTTCTTCTAAACGTTTTGCCTCAGCGGGGTCAATTGTGTAGTTCTGTTTAAAACTTTTAAAATCTAGCTGTTTGGGGCTTTTGCCGTCATTGAAATAAACGGTAACTTTTTTTTCTGAACCGTAGCGCAAAATCGTCAACAAAGCTGTACAGGGATTTACATCGCTGGGCAGTAAGTTTTCGCCGATTAACGCATTGAGAAAAGTGCTTTTTCCGCGTTTCATATCACCTAGCACTAACAGGCGAAAGACTCCTTGGCGCAAGTTTTTACTGGCGACATCAATGTCAGCGTTGTCTGTTTCTAAACCGAGTTTTCCCGATGCTTCTCCTGCTGCTAATTCTGATTGGTTGATGGCTGTGGCGATGTTGCTGAGGCGATCGGCAATTTCTCGGCGGACGGCGGCTACGCGCTCTAAATCGTTGAGAAAGTTGCTAGTTTCTACTTTAAGGTTCATGGCTGTTTCCTGATAGTTTCCTGCTTGAGCTTTCAACTTCTGTCTTCTTCAATAAACATTTTGTAAGCTATGAAAGCAATGCCTCCCACTATCAGCGCGGCTGCCAGCCAAGATGCTATGCGAACTGCAACGATAACAGCAATGACAATGCCTGTAAATTGAGCGGCTGCTATAATTTTTCGGCGCCACTGTTTGAGTTTGCCGTTAACTTGGCTGTCTGGTTCTTGGTACTTGCTTGTTAGATGTTCTGGCACTGAGCGGTCGATTTCGGCTTCTAGTTCGCGGAGCCGAATTTCTTGTTCTCGCTTCCGCAGTTCTTGTTCTTTACGCCGGAGTTCTCGGGATTTGTTGTCTGGAGAATTCATAAATTTTAGCCTGTTTTCCGCTGGAAAAATGTGTTATTTATTGTCAATGTTGCGGAGCCATAAGTTCTCTACGACTGTAACTCACCTTTTCCCCCATGTCGAGAAATGTTAAGAAATTTTAAAAAGAGCGATTCCCTACGGGATAGCTACGCTTCACGACTAATTAAGCCGATCGCCCTAGGCCCTAGACTAGCCGCTGCAAATCATCAATAGCCTTCGGGCCCGATAGTAGTGCGATCGCACTCGGCTTCCGACAAATCACCCAAGCGCGATCGAAATAAGTTGCAGCCCGCTAATTGAGCTTTGCTTAACTTTGCTTTCTCCAAATTAGCTCGACTCAAATCCGCATATCTCAAATCGGCATTCGTCAAATCTGCATTGTACAAATCCGCACCTTGCAAATTAGCTTTCTGCAAATTAGCACCTTGCAAATTGGCGTGACGCAAATTTGCTCTTGATAAGTTTGCTCTTGATAAACTTGCTTCCGACAAGTTAGCTTGATAAAGTTGAATGTCGCCCAATTCAGCCTCTTGCAAATCAGTTTTATAAAGATTAGCTTGCGTCAAATTTCCGTAGGGCAGATAAGCTCGCCTCAGAACGCTACCAGAAAGATTTATTTCTGTCAAATCTGCTTGAAACAAGTTATTTTCACTTAAGTCAACGGCGTTAAAGTTTCGCTGGCCCTCAGCATACTGAGCAAGCAATTCCTCAGCGCTTAGCTTTTGCATTTTCACTCCTCATGACGACAGCTACTGCAGCCAATCCATAACAGTAATTAATGGTTATTATTCTGCGTATTTATACTTAGGCATATTCTTATGTTAAGCTTGTGTAACAACAGTCGCATTTTTTCTAAGATTTTTTTTATATTTGTAAATTTCTGCCTTACTCGACCAGTAAGCGGTTAGTAATGTCAAGATCGATCGAGAAACCAAAGCCAATCCTCTACTGAAATATGCCAGAACATCCTCTCTCCATTGCTGAGCACTACCACGAACGCACCAAATACGACCCTGAAACCATTGCTGCTAAAAGCAAACAGCTAGATTGGACAGAGCAACCTGTGCCTTTCAAAGAATATAAAATTGGAGCGTATTTTGACCTCAAGCCTTATCTAAAAGATCCCTCGGAGGATGCCGATGCCGATCCCGATGCCGCTTGGTGGCATCGGTTATCTAGCTTGTTGCTGTGCAGCTACGGGTTGACGGCGAAAGTGCAGACGGTAGACGATAGCTACCTGTATTTGCGCTCTGCACCGTCGGCGGGTGGACTCTACCCAGCAGAGGTTTATTTAATCTCCCGTGGCACTGCCCAGTTGCCGGCCGGACTCTACAACTATCAGTGCAGAACTCATTCACTTGTTCATTTTTGGGACAGTCAAGTTTGGCCGACATTGCAAGCAGCTTGTTTCCAGTCGCCAGCGCTAGAAAATACCCAATTGGCGATCGCCATTACCACTGTTTTTTTCCGTTCTTCTTGGCGTTATGAAGACCGAGCTTATCGGCGAATTTTTCTAGACACTGGGCATTTATTGAGTAATATTGAGTTAGCTTGCGCCGTCAACGATTACCGACCTCACCTGATTGGAGGATTCGCCGACGAAGCTGTCAATGAATTACTTTACATTGACTCGGAGCAAGAAGGAGCGATTTGTATAGTTGCTTTAGCCGACTTGCTAGATATTGACCAAAACTTGCCTAAATTTAAAACAGCTTTGCCCGGAAACACCACCACTGATTACCCGAAAATTTCCGAAGGTCAACTGTTAAAATACCTTCACAAAGCGACGCATTTAGAATCAGACCCTACCGGAGCTGATGGCTGGAAAATTGATGAAAGTGAAGGGGAATTAGAGGATAAATACAACTTTCCATTTTGTAGTAAAGTTTCGACTGTCACTCCTTCGATTCCTTGGGGAGTGAACCTGGAAAATTTAGAAAACACTATGCTCAAAAGGCGTTCGACCCGTGCTTATACAGGTGCTTCTTTGAGCTTGGGCGAACTGCTAGCTATGCTGGATTTTACTTACCAGCCCCAGCACTATATCGACCAAGGATTAGACGGTTATCCCGACTATTTCGATCTAAGTTTGATCGAGACTTTTATTGCTGTTTCGGGAGTGAATGGATTAGAAGAAGGCTGTTATTATTATGCTCCGAAAGCTCAAGAATTGCGGCAAATTCGGTTTAAAAATTTCCGCAGGGAACTGCATTTTTTGTGTTTGGGGCAAGACTTGGGCAGAGATGCGGGGGCGCTGTTGTTTCACACGGCGGATTTGAACAGGGCTGTAGCAAAATATGGCGATCGAGTTTACCGCTATTTGCATATGGACGCGGGTCATTTGGGCCAGCGGTTGAATTTAGCAGCTATGCAACTGCGTTTGGGTGTCAGCGGTATCGGGGGCTTTTTTGACGATCGCGTCAATGACGTTCTCGGTATTCCTGCGGGTGAAGCTGTGCTTTATATTACAAGTCTAGGAAGACCTCGATCGTGAGAATGAGTTAGTTGTTATTTTTCAGTAGAATTGCTTCACTAAGCCCAGGGGCATCTAAATTTTACAGTCAAGTTTGATGAAATTAACATCTTACACCATTCTCAAGAACAGGCAAGATGCCTGTTCCACAAAGAGTGAAAATATTGTGGGGTTGGCGTCCCGCCCGCCCTAAAAATACAACTTAAATGTGAGACAGCTTACCTCTTTAATTTAATCTTTTTCGAGGACTATTTGCCAATGCAAAACCTGCTAAATATTCTGTCGAGCACTGATTCTGTCAATTCTTCGCCCGTAACTTCCCCCAATGCTTGAATTGCACCGCGCAAATCTATTGTCCAGAAATCTAAAGGCAATTTATTGCTCATAGTATCTGTGCACTGTTCCAGAGAAATTTTAGCTCGGGTTAACGCCGCTGCTTGTCGCTGGTTGATTGCTAAGTCTGAGTTTGCTGCTTGCAAATTTCCCCCGCTGACGGCATCTAAAATTGCTGTTTCTAAGTCTTCTATGCCTTGATCGAGAGCGGCTGCTGCGGTAACTATTGGGTGAACTTCAGGGGAAAAAGGTAATTCAGGAATTATTTTTACTAGGTCGATTTTGTTGATAATTATAATTAGCTGGCGGTGCTTTACTTGTTCGTAAATTTCCAAATCTTCCTCTGTCCAACCAGATTCTGCGTCAATTGTCAACAACACTAAATCGGCTTGTTTTGCTGCTGCGCGAGATCGCTCAACGCCAATTTTTTCTACCTTGTCTTCGGTTTCTCGAATGCCCGCAGTATCGAGCACCTGCACCGGAATGCCGCCCACAACTAGCTGCGATTCTACGACATCCCGCGTCGTACCGGGCAAATCCGTGACGATCGCGCGATCGCTCTTACTCCACGCATTCAACAAACTCGATTTTCCCACATTCGGCCGCCCAACAATCGCTACTTTTAAACCTGTTCTCAACAATTCTCCGCGATCGGCAGTCGCCAAAATTGTTGACAATTCCTCCAAAACATGATTTATTTCCAAAGAAGTTTTAGCTTCATCTAAAGGCGGCAAATCTTCCTCAAAATCAATTCTTGCCTCAATTTCTGCCAGTACGTCCAAACAAGTTGTTCTCAATTTGCGAATTGGCTGCGCTAATTTTCCTTGCAAACCGGCCAAAGCACTTTGTGCAGCAGCGGGCGATTTTGCTCCCACCAAATCTGAGATACTTTCAGCTTGAGTTAAATCCAGCCTCCCGTTCAAAAAAGCCCGCAGCGAAAACTCTCCTGGCTGCGCTAATCTCGCCCCATTTTCCAAACATAACTGCAAGACTTGCTGCACAGCCATAATGCCGCCGTGACAGTGAAATTCTACCACATCTTCGCGAGTAAAAGAACGCGGTGCTTTCATGATTAACAATAAAGCTTCATCGACTAATTCTTGAGTTTTGGGGCGACGGATATGACCGTAAAGAATGCGGTGAGACTCCCAGATTTGCCGTCCTGGGGCGCGAAACAGAGTTTCGGCAATTTTTAAGGCTGCGGAACCGGAAACTCGCACAATGCCGACGCTGCCTTGTTGGGGAACTATGGCAGTGGCGATCGCTGCGATCGTTCCTCCTTTGGTTAATGATTCAGACATTTTTATTATTCACACATTCAAAAGTTCTTTCAATATCCTGTTTTTGAGTATCAGGCAATTGCTTGTCGATATTTGAGAGTATAAATCTCTAGTTTGTCATTCAAAAAATTAAAATAGCCGCCCTTTAGGGCAAAATGCACCAGTTTCCGGGTCGAAGCGTAGGAGATATTTGGTAATATTTTCCCTAGAGTCGCTAATTGCTCGTCGGCTGCGAGAGACCAGATAACTTGAATTAGGGATTCAACCAGTTGTACGTTCATTTGACTGACCTCCGGCTTGGTTGTTAAATTATACATATCTCATTGACAGGATAAACAATTTCAGCATTTTTTTTCTAAAATATTAGAAGAGCGTGGCAACAGCGAGGGACTTGGCGAGCCAATCCGATCGCCCGTTTGTCCAGTCAGTCGATTTTAGATTTTAGATTTTAGATTGACTCCACAAAAGAATCGGGTAGCTTCAACTAGGGTCTAAAATTTTGGGAGGCTAACGACTCCTGTGGGAAAGCAACTATCCGTTTTTGGGTAGGAGTCACGGCTCGATCGAACTTAAATTACTCAGCCACATATTTTGGCTATTCTGATTTCATGCGATAATGGAAAATTGACAATCAAGCATCCAGGATACCCGCCACGTGATTCATCCGTCCAGAAATAAAAAACCTGTATCCGATGAAACTTGCCCCCCGAATTTATCTGTGGGGTCAGTCGATTTTCGATTTTCGATTTTCGATTCTCGATTTACCCCACAGATAAATCTGGGAGCTTGAACTAGGGTCGAAAATTTTTATCTTTCCACGACTCCTGTACGTGGCAGCGTATCCGTTTTTGGGCTGGGTCAATGCTTCAATCTAAAATCTAAAATCTAAAATCGATTGACAGGGTAGAGGGCAAAGTATGATTGGTCAACTTCTAGACAGACGTTACCGCATCATTAAAGTCACAGACTCAAGTGAAGTGGGAAAAACTTATCTAGCAGCAGATACTCACCGTCCTGGGTATCCGCAATGCACGGTTAGAGAAATGCGACTCCCCGGCACAAGTTCACAAACTCCAGAATTAGTCAAAGTTATATTTCAACGAAACGCCGAAATAATTGAAAAGTTGGGAAAACACGACAAAATCCCGGAATTATTGGCGTATTTTGAGGAAAATCAAAGTTTATACTTAATTGAAGAATTTATTGCCGGTTCACCTTTAAGTCAAGAACTAATACCCGGTCAACCTTGGGATGAAGATCAAGTAATTGGTCTGCTATCAGAAATATTAGAAATTTTGGTGTTCATACACGAGAAGGGTTTTATTCACCGCAGAATTCAACCAGACAGAGCGATCCGGCGCGAGTCTGACGGCAAATTTGTATTGGTAGACTTTAGCTTAGACAAAGAAATTAACCCGGAACTTGCTAACTGTCATTTGTTGTCGCAAACCTCCCCGAACTCTGTTAAAAGGCATGAGGCAAAAAAACAGGATTTGGCGGCTCAGGAGTTATACGTGCCGATCGAGCAATTGAGCGGCAACCCCCGTTACAATAGCGACATCTACGCTCTAGGTACGATCGCCCAGCTTGCCGTCACGGGACTCTCACCCAACGAACTGAGTGCCTTAAAAAACAACAACAACGAAATTCCCTGGCGAAACCGAGCAACTTGTTCGCCGGCCCTAGCAGATATTATCGATCGAATGGTGCGCCCTGACTGGGAGGAACGTTATCAGGAGACCACCGAAGTTTTAGCAGACCTCAAACAAATCGCCGTAAAATTGGAGGTTGAGCCGCCGCCAGCCACAATCATCACGCACGCTATGAGTCAACCGCGAAGACAAAGCCCAACCAAACTGCTGCTGTTGGCTGCAACAGCGGCAGCTTTAATCTTGACGGCACTGATAACTTACTTTTGGCAGAGTCAAAGTCCGGCGAGGTCAAAAGAATTGTTAGCCCGCGGTGTTACAAAAGCGCAGCAAGGTGACACAACAGGCGCGATCGCCGATTATACTCAAGCGATCGCCATGAATGCCACCGATGCGGAAACTTACTACAAGCGGGCAAACGCTCGCTACGACATGGGGGCAACCGAGCAAGCAATACAGGATTACACGCAAGCAATTAAAGTCAATCCTAGCCACACCAAAGCTCTCTACAATCGAGGTATGGCCCGCCTCGACATCGGGGACAAGCGGGGGGCGGTGGAAGATTTCACTCAAGTAGTGCGACTCAATCCCAGCGACGGTGAGGCATACTCTCAGCGGGGTTTAGCCTACTACGATTTGGGTGACTACCCCCAGGCAATTGAAGACTACACTCAAGCAATTCGGCTCAGTCCCAACGATGCTACAGCTTACAGCAATCGGGGCTTAGCTCGATCGGCTGCAGGCGACAAAACAGGAGCAATGGCAGATTTTACTCAAGCCCTTCAAATTAGTCCCAAACAAGCTGGCGTATACTACAGTCGTGGTCGATCGCGGTTTAATCTGGCAGATTATCAAGGAGCGATGGAAGATTATACTAAGGCGATCGAATTGCAACCAGATCTCGCTGATGCTTATACCAATCGGTGCAGCGCTTACTTGAATTTGGCCACCTACGACAAAGCGATTGCCGATTGCACCGAAGGAATTCGCCTCGATCCAAAAGATGAAGCAGCTTACAACAACCGCTGTATTGCTTATCTGAATTTAAAACAATATCAAAAGGCCAGCGAAGATTGCAGTTTGACGATCGGACTCAACGGCAACAATCCCAAAGCCTACAGCAATAGAGGATTAGCTCGATCGGCTTCGGGAGACAAGCAGGGAGCTTTAGAAGATTTTACTCAAGCAATTCGGCTCAATCCCAGCGATGCAGTAGCTTACAGCAATCGCGGTACTATTTACTCAGAACTAAAAAATTACCCTTTAGCGGTTGAGGATTTCGCTCACTCGCTGCGGCTCAACCCCAACAATGCTAGCGCTTTTTACAGCCGAGGCCTCGTCCGCCGCCAACTCAAAGACCGTGCTGGGGCGATCGAGGATTTTCAGAAAGCTGCAACCTTGTTTCTAGAACAAGGAAGAGCCGATGGTTTCCAAAACGCACAATCACAAATCAACGACCCTAAATAAACTCTTAGTTTCCATTCAGATGTTAAAAAAACAAGAAAAAAGGAAGAAGGAAGAAGGAAGAAGGAAAAAGGAAGAAGCTCAAATTACCAACTTCCCCTTACCAAATCCCCCTTACCAACTCCCCCTTACAAATTCCCAATTACCAACTCCCCGTTACCAATTCTCAATTATAGATATGAACATGGTTGGTCAACTTTTAGACAGGCGTTATCGCGTAGTGCAAATCCTCAGTTCAGGAGCTTTTGGACAAACTTATTTAGCTGTCGATACTCGCCGGCCGGGCCATCCTCAATGTGTAGTCAAACAACTGCGCCCTCCCAGCAACACTTCCACAGTTCTCAAAACAGCTTATCGCTTATTTAAACAAGAAGCAGAAATATTAGAAAAGCTGGGAAAACACGATCAAATTCCATTTTTACTAGCTTATTTTGAAGAAGCCAATCAATTCTACCTCGTCGAAGAGTTTGTGCCCGGACACGCCCTAAATAGGGAAATTGTGGCCGGTCAACCTTGGCGAGAAGAACGAGTGCTGGATCTGTTGCAAGAAGTGTTACAAGTTCTCGCCTTCGTACACTCTCAGGGAGTGATTCACCGTGATGTTAATCCCTCCAACTTAATCCGCCGCAAACCAGACGGCAAATTAGTTTTAATTGACTTTGGTTCGGTTAAAGAAGTTGCGAGTCACGTCAGCGATCACGATACAGAGTTTCCGCGCACCATTGCTACTGGAACTCCGGCTTATATGCCGATCGAACAATTTCAAGGCAACCCGCAATTTAGCAGCGACCTCTATGCAGTCGGGATGATGGCAGTCCAAGCTATCACTGGTTTACCCGGTACGGATTTGCCCAAATTGCAAGATCCGAGTCCTTCTCATACGGGGGAAATTGTTTGGCGAAACCGATCTCAATGTTCTGTGGGATTAGCCAATATAATTGACAAAATGGTCTGTCACCAATTTGGCAAACGCTATCAATCTGCGGAGGAAGTTTTGGTAGCTCTCAGCAAGTTGAGACACCGCCAAGAGCCTGTGAATACGGCTAACAAGAAAAGTATTGCTCCCAGCTTAGTGTCTTATGATAGTTTTTATTCACGTTTGGGAAGTCGATTTTGGTTGCTGATTTTGGCGGGCGTCGGGGCAGCGATAGTTCTGGTATTTCTGTTTAGTTATTGGAGCCGCCCAAATCCGATTAAAGCTAAGGAATATTACGAACAGGGAGTGGAAAAGTCTCGCAATAAAGATGCAGATGCAGCTTTGCAGGCTTTTAATAAGTCAATTCAATTGAATCCTAAAAATGCTGAAAGTTTTTACCAGCGCGGTAATGCTAATTATGATTTACAAAAGTATGAAGAAGCAATTGCGGATTATTCTCAGGCGATCGCTCTCAATCCTAAATATGTTCAGGCTTATTTTAACCGCGGCCTAGCCCGTCACGATTTTAACGATACACGGGGAGCGATTGAGGATTACACTCAAGCTTTGAATCTCCAGCCAAACGATGTTGATACATATTATGAAAGAGGAGTTGCTTATTTAGAACTGCAAGATTACAAGGCCGCTATTCAGGATTTTACCGGAGTAATTCGGCTGCAGCCGAACCTTGTTAAAGCTTATCATTCGCGGGGGTTGGCTCGTGCTGGGAGTGGCGATTTGCAGGGGGGAATTGGAGATTATACTGAGGCAATTAAACTTGATCCTAAGAATGTTGATGCTTTTTACAGTCGGGGGAGAGCTCGCTTTCACCTAGGAGATTATCAGGGAGCTTTGGCGGATTATTCTCAGGTAATTGCGAGCGATCCCAAGAGTGGAGATGCTTACGCTAATCGTTGCAGCACGCAGTTGAATTTGGGAGCGCATCAAGCGGCAATTGACGATTGCACTCAGGCAATTTCGCTGAGTGAGGAGGATGGGGTTCCTTACAACAATCGCTGCATTGCTTATTTAAATTTGAAGGATTATCCGAAAGCAATTGCCGATTGCACTCAAGCGCTAACAGTAAATCCGAATGATTTTAATGCTTTTAACAATCGTGGTTTAGCTCGCAGCGCCGGGGGTGACGCCCAGGGAGCGATCGCAGATTTTACAGCAGCAATCGGGTTCAATCCCAACAATGCGGAAGCTTACGCCAATCGGGCTAAGATTTATCAGGAGTTAAAGAATTACAATAGTGCGATCGCAGATTACGTGCAAGCTATTCGGATCAGTCCGAATTATGCTGCTGCTTACTACGGTAGAGGCATGGTTCGCCGCTCATTGGGAGACAAAGCAGGAGCAATTAGCGATTTAGAAAAAGCCGGCAAAATGTTTCTCGATCAAGGACTTACCGGTGGTTACAAAGATGCACAATTTGAGATTGAAAAGCTCAAGTAGTTATTAGTTAGTTGTTAGTTGTTAGTCAACAGTTAATACCAATTTAATATGAAGCTGCATAGAATAAAGCTTCAAGAATAAAATTGTAAGATGACAACGAACTGATTTGCTC
>NZ_JAUBQQ010000089.1:0-18821 GCF_036701335.1 Microcoleus sp. Pol12B5
GTTAGCTCTCAAACATATTGATGCTTAAACTCCTCTTGGGGTGGTGCGCTTCAGGCGCACCCCCTGAACGGTTACGAATTTGGACATAAAGCCAGAGGTTTGAAACATAAATTTTCGCCCCTCGGCGTACCCCCTACATCTCTCGCCCAAACATTACATCACCCGTTTCCCGCCGGTATTCGCACAGTGAAAATAGACCCTTTTCCCTCTTCGCTTTCTACCAAAATCTCCCCGCCCATCATCTGACAGTAGTAGCGGCTAAGTGTCAGCCCCAATCCAGCGCCGTCGTAAGGTCGCGTTGATGAACAGTCAGCTTGCACAAAAGCTTCAAACAATTTGTGCTGTTGTTCTTCCGACATTCCAATTCCGGTATCCTTAACAGAGAAACAAATCCAATCCGACTCTTGAACATTCAGCAGGGGACAAGCGATCGCCCCAGAATGAGTTTCATCGGCAGCAATTGAATCGTCAATCGCCGATCGCCCTGCTGTATTCAATTTGCCACTGCCTTCAATGCGCCTGACACTCAGTTTCACTCTGCCGTTTTTGGTGAACTTCGCAGCATTACTCAGCAAGTGCATCAAAACCTGCCGGACTTTTTTGAAATCTGCGTGCATTATGCCCACAGTTCGATCGCACTCAATCTCCAAAACATTGCCATTTTTCTCTACTAACGGTTTCGCGGCACTCGCAACATTGTCAACCAGGGATTCGATGCCAAACTCCTGGATTTCGAGTTTCATACCCCCCGCTTCAATTTTTGACAAATCAAGGATATCGTTAATCAAAGATAGTAGGTGCGTGCCGGCTTTCTGAATCTTGTGCAAGTCGGGTACAAACTCATCAAATCCCGCATCCTGGGCATCTTCTGAAAGTAGTTGACTGTAGCCAATAATCGCATTTAAAGGCGTCCGCAATTCGTGGCTCATATTTGCTAAAAACTGGCTTTTAGCAGTGTTAGCCGCGACGGCGACTTCCTTAGCTTGTTCTAATTCTTTTGTATGTCCCGAAACGCGCTCGATTAGGTGATTGAGAGAGGCAGCCAGAGAGCCGATTTCGCCTTGTCCGGTGACGGGTACTCGCAAGTCAAAATTAGACTCAGCGGCTACTTGTTGGGCCACCTGAGTGACGCTGATCACAGGTTTGGCGATCGCCCGACTCGTCCGGTAAGCCACCATTCCAGCCACCACTACCGACAGCAGCATACTAATAATAATTATGGCTTTTTCCATTCCTTGGGCGTCTTCCATCACTTCACCGCCTTGGCCTTCTTGCTGCTGGGCAATATCGAGGATTTTGCTCAATTCCTCAAGGCTGCTGTTGAGCTGTTTTACACCTTCTCCGCTTTCGATGGCGAGCAATTTTCTGGTAGACTCTATCTCCCGAGGCGATAGTTGCGATTGCTGGATTGTCTGCAAGGTTGACTGGAGAGTATCGGCGTATGCTTCTAATTTTTTTGTGCAATCTAGCAGCAAAAATTTGAGAACTTCCGGTTTTGCTGCCAGCCAAGCGGGTTGGCTGTCGGCAAACTTTTCTATACGCAACCGCAGATTTTTCGCCTTAACAATACTCTTAACCAACTGCTCTTCTTGCTGTTTGAGCTTGGTCGAATTATCTACAAAAGAATCTAGCTGTGAACCCTGCAATTGGGCTGCCAGCGCTGCATCTTTAAAATTGCCGAGCAATTGCGCTTGTAGATGAGCATCATTGAATTGCTTTAATCCTTGTCCTTGGTAGTAATCGGCAATCACCAGTCCGCTCAGCGAGCCAAGAAAGCCGATTCCTATTGCCAGCAAATACCCGTAGCCAATTTTTTGATAGATAGGCAAACCGCCAATTTTAGATGGCCAAGTCTTGCTGACTTTTAAGGATAATGTTTCTACAAAATCATGGTTGGCTTTTTTTTTCTTCACGGTTTCTATAGAAGCCACTTCTCCGGAAATAAAAACTGGCATCTGTTTACCTAAAGTGGTATTTTTTGGGTTAACATTTCGCGTTTTCACGTTTGTTTTCGGCGGGTTAAATGGTTCTAACTCTGGATTCAATTCCCCCTGGTCTTCCCAAACGGCAACCGAGAAACTTGCTTCGTGTCCTGTTTTTTTTAGCAAGTTAATTTTTGACATATGCAACCCCTGTATTCTGTTAAAATCTATCACGATATTAAGTTCTCCAAACGGAAAAGCTTGTCTATTTAACGGTAGACATCTGCGAAAAAGCATCTGAAACTCTGGTCGAGTCAGAGGAGAAACTTAAATTCGGTTGATGTCTAAGAGATAATTAGGCTGTTGAGGACTGTTGCCAAATTACTTTTTCGGCTCGTAAAAGTCTGCAGCAGGCAAAAAAAATAAAACTTTATCCCCGCAGTGAATTATCCCTGCGTGGAATGTTACAGGCAGAAAATTCTCTCAGACCTGTTTTGCCTGTGAGTAGCCCAAAGCTGATATTGTCTGTTGACAATGCACCCGATTCCTTCGCTTTGGACTTTGGCTGCCAGCAATGCGACGATTGCTTGACGGTTTTTGTTAAGCATCCGACAACTTTGTAGCACAGAATGTAACAAATGCAGCAGCCGATCGAACTTTTGCACCCTGGCGATCGACTTTTGGCATCGTTGCCCCGCAAAGACAAGTCTGAGGCGAAGTGTCGTTAGTTGAGTATAACTGTAGGGCTTGCGAAAAGAAACCCGGTTTCCGGGAGTCAACTGTTGGCGATTGCGAGTTCTGGAGTTGCGGTGGTCAATTCGATCGCCAGTGCTAGCTTACCGTCTCTACCCAAAGCTTCATCGGCCAAGTGTACCATCCAGCGATTCGGCTTGGCTTGGGGTCTGGCGGCGAGCACTAACGCCCAAGCTTCCCGTTCTTTGCCACGACCCAACAGCGCAGCACACACAGTCAAAGCTGTGGCCGTTGAACGGCTGATCCCACTTTGGCAGCAGATCAGCAAACAGCCTCCCTGCGACGACATTTTCAGGGCGAAGTCAATAATTTTCTGTACATCCTCAAAGGTAGGCAAGATTTGATCCGGGTCGTCAACGGGGGTGTCGAGGTCGTTAAATTCCAGGCACATTCGGTTCGGGATTCGATCGAAAGTTTTGGGTTCGGGGACGCCTGGACTGCCGATCGAGATCAGGTATTTAATTTCGCGTCGCGCAGGGCGTTCAACAATGTATTCGCTGGCTTCGGCTTGCGAAGCAATCAGGATTTTCGGCAGTTTTTCTGCCGATAAATCTGGGGAAACAGAGGGTTGAAAATCAACTATTTCTGCCTCAGTCCTGACATCCGCCAAGTATTGGGCAGCCAGCGCCCGAACGTCAGCAAATTCGCGATTTAAAGCTGTTTCCAGAGCCAGAATAGCAGCCGTTGAGCCAATTTGACCAAGTGATTTAACAGCGTTTTGGCGCACTCCAGAATTTTCGTCCCCCAGCAGCCGCACCAAACCTGCCACAGCTTCTTCTGTCCCAATTTCCCCTAAAGCAGCAGCAACTCTCCAGCGCACATAAGATTCGCTATCTCCAATTGCGCTCGCCAGTCCCGCGACCACCATTTTTTGCAATTTCGCATCTCCCTCTGTATTGATGTTCCCAATGGCCACCGCCGCCCTGCCGCGCACGAAAATGTCTCGATCCGAGAGGGATCGGATTACTGCCACCATAGCCGCCTCGCTGCTGATTTCTCCCAAGGCAGAAACTGCACTGCCCCGTACGTCAGAGTCGTTATGTTTGAGGGCTTGTACCAGCCCCGCCACAGCCGTTTCCGTGCCAATTTGTCCCAAGGCCTCGGCGGCCCTCAAAGAAACTGCATAGGAGTCTGGGTCGTCGTGAAGCAATTCTATTAAGCTGGGTACTGCCTCACAATCGCCGATTTTCCCCAAAGCCGCCGCGGCCCTAGCGCGGACGATGTGATTTTGGTCTCTGAGGGCTTTCAACAGCCCGGGAACTACTTCAGAGATGCCGATTTTCCCGCAGTTGACCGCAGCCCGCCAGCGCACCTCGGAGTCTGGGTGGTTGAGGGCTTTCAGCAGCGCGGGGACGGCTATTTTCGGGTTAATTTTGCCCAAGGCCCAAACAGCCCGGGCGCGTACCTTGGACTCTGCGTGTTTGATGGCTTTGAGCAGTGCTATGGCGGCTGGTTTCGAGTTAATTTCTCCTAAAGCCCAAGCGGCCCAAGCTTGCATTTGGGAATCTTGAGATTCGAGCGATCGGGCTAATTCAATTACTGCTGCTTCGGATCCGATTTTCCCGATCGCCCGAATCCCATCCAGCCGCACTGAACTTTCTTTGTGGTTCAATGCCGCCACCAGCATCGGAATTGCCATATCCGAACTTGTTAGGGCCAGCAGTTGAATTTTGAGCAGTGGCGAAGTGGGGATTTTGTCGATTAATTTTATTGTAGCTATTTGAAATTCTGGCTTTACCGTTCCTGCTAGCTTCGAGCCGAGTTTTAAATTTACTTTTAGAGCTAATTTTACTGCCCGCAAAGCCAGACTTTGCTGTTCTACTTGCGGCAATATAGTCGCCAAGGTTCGCATCCCTTGTTTTTGTTTCAAATATTTTTGATGGAATTGAGCATCGCTGAGTTCGGGTAGCTGTTGGATGAGGCTTGCTGCTGATGTCACTGATTTATCCTAATATTGTGGCGAGCGGTTGAGATTGCTCTTTTAAACTGCCTTTAAAAAATATGCCGTCTACAAAACGCTACTTCTAAAAAAAAGCTTGCACCACTTCTAAAATATGTCTTATTCCACTGTTTTTGCAACTCCCCAATGATTAATTATTGGGTTTGTTTGGGCGATCACCTTGACAATTTGACAATTGGTTGCGCTTGCTGCTTGGCCTTGCTGGGTTTTGAGATAGCCTAGCTCTGCTATATCATTTTATACTCACATCTTGCACCATTGTCAGGAACAGGCAAGATGCCTGTTCCACAAGAAAATTCACCCTTTGTGGAACAGGCATCTTGCCTGTTAATCAAAGCTTATTGAGAATGGTGCAACATCTTATTCTATACCCACTTGGTTTGAAATAGCGATCGGCGCGGTTGACTGCAGCTAACCGGAAACAGCTTGATTGCGGGACAATCTCTCAACGAGCATAGGGCCCTTTTTTCAAAACCTTAGCCAAAGCGTTATCGTTATCTCGCAAACCTTCGTAAAAAAACATCACTTCTCCTTGAATCCCGCAAGAGCGGTTGTAAGCAATTACTTGCAACAACAGTTCGGGAGTTATGCTATATTTGCTGCCTCGATTCGTCAACAAAATACCGGGCGACACGCACTTTACTTGCTGGCCGCTAAGCTGTCCCCCAATCATTTTATCGACCAATTGTTTGTAAGCATTAAAATCGCGGCGATAAAACTGCGGGTGAAACAGATCGACCAAGTTTTTGTCAACCCAAGCTTTAGAATCTTGCAAATATTCCACCAGTCCCCAGTCATAAGGACTCGGCGACATCGATAGCAACAAATCAGGATTAATAGCTTTCACTTCTCGGTGTAAACGAGCTACAAACTCAGTAATAATATTAGCACGCCACTGTAGCCAATGTTGTTCTTTACAATCCGACGGCGCTGCTTTACCGCACTCTTCTAGATAGCGTTTAACCGTTTTTTCGTCGTAACCGCCTTCTACCGGAAACGCAATGCGATCGTCTCCTTGAACCCCGTTCACCGGATAATTCTTAGCAACTTCCAGCATCAACCCCAGCACAAAGTCTTGCACTTCCGGGTCAAGAGAATTCATCCAGTCAAAGTTATTTTTATTCAGTAAATTGCCGCTGACATCACGGGCGATCCACTCAGGTTTTTTCGCCAGCAAATGACCGCCCTTGCGATTGTAAGAACTCACAAATCCGTATTCAAAACAAGGAATCACTTTTAAACCAACTCTCTTGGCCTCAACACACATTTCTGCTAAGGGGTCGCGACCTTGATAGCGCGAGTCAATTTCCACCCCAAATTTTTCTCGCATAATTTGAGAAGGATAAGCCGTATAACCCTGGCTCCAAATTATAGGAAAAACGGTATTAAATCCCGTATCGGCGAGAAAGTCCATTGCCTCAGCAATTCGCTCTTTTGATGTGAAAACTTTGGAGTCTGTGCTGGTGATCCAAACGCCGCGAATTCCACCAGGATTGCTAGTCGCAAACGAACTGGGCAGCGTTGCTGGATTTGGTGCAGAAAATCCAGTCGTCGCCAACCGCTGTTGGAGGGAAGAGGCAAAACTGCGAATTGCTGATTGGAAAGGTGTGAAAAATCCCATTTATTTATTTAATCTTTTTTTGTGTAAGATGGGTACTGCACCCGCTACGTTATTGATTGGTAGCACCCGGTATTATTTATGGATAAGATGCGCCGAAGAAGCGCCTATTATTATTTATTGATTAGGTGCGGAGTACGCACCCTACATTCATTGGTAGCACCCGATATTATTTATGGATAAGGGGCGTAGTACACGCCCCAAAATTGTACTATCCAGCAACAGCAGACAACTGCTGGCTCAAAGCTGCTTTCAAAAGTTCCGCCTTATCAGTTTCCTCCCAAGGCAAATCTAAATCAGTGCGTCCGAAGTGACCGTAAGCCGCCACATCTTGATAGAAACGGCCGCCTCTTTCAGCAGGCAAATTCTGCAAGTTAAATGCCTGAATGATTCCCGCAGGACGCAGTTCAAAATGCTGCTTCACAACTTCCAAAAGGCGATCGTCATCAACTTTCCCAGTGCCAAAAGTTTCGATCATCATGCTAACAGGCCGCGCAACGCCGATCGCATAACTCAACTGCACTTCACACTTTTGGGCCAAACCAGCAGCTACGATATTTTTAGCAACGTAGCGACAAGCATAAGCCGCGCTGCGGTCTACCTTGGTGGGGTCTTTCCCAGAAAAAGCGCCGCCGCCGTGGCGGGAATAGCCGCCGTAGGTATCCACAATAATTTTGCGACCCGTTAAACCCGAATCTCCTTGAGGCCCGCCGACCACAAATTTGCCGGTGGGGTTGACAAGGAAGCGAGTTTCTGAATCCGGCTTCACGCTAATATCAGCAAACACAGGTTGGACGATAGCAGTCCAAAGGTCTTCTTTGATTTTGGCTTGAACTGCGGCCGTTTCCGTGATGTCGCCGATCGTTTCGGTATGCTGGGTAGAAATTAAAATCGTATCTATGCCAACAGGTTTGCCGTCCTCGTAAATCACCGTAACTTGGCTTTTGCCGTCGGGACGCAGGTAAGATAACTGACCGGTTTTGCGGACTGCAGCCAGTTGACGGCAAATCCGGTGCGCTAAACTGATCGGCAGAGGCATCAATTCCGGCGTTTCGTTGCAAGCAAAGCCGAACATCAAGCCTTGGTCGCCTGCTCCAATGGCGTCTAATTCCTCTTCACTCGATTGTTCCCGGCTTTCGTGGGCTGTATTCACCCCTTGAGCAATATCGGGAGACTGAGAATCAAGAGCCACCAACACTGAGCAACTATTGGCCGAAAATCCGTTGTCAGCGTGGATGTAGCCAATATCGGCTATTTTTTTCCGGGCTAATTCTATGTAATTTACCTGAGCTTTAGTGGTAATTTCGCCCGTCAGCAGCATTAAGCCGGTGTTGACGACAACTTCCGCTGCGACGCGGCTTTTAGGGTCTTCAGTCAGTAAGGCATCTAAAATCGTATCTGAAATTTGATCGCAGATTTTATCGGGATGGCCTTCAGTGACCGATTCAGAGGTAAACAGGTAGCGGCGTGACAATGATTATTTCTCCTTAGATAGGGGCTCTTCCTGCGCGACCTCGATGACCGACGAGTTATTTTTCCGGTAAAGGCCAAGAAGGATCGCGTCTGGGCTACCATCGAATTTTTGTCGGTCTGCAGAGCCGTGTTGAAGCAGGGTTTGAGACTGGGTAAAGTGACACTACTATAGCAAAGTCAGTTCCGGCAAGTCCCTAAAAACTTAGATTTTGTAGGATTGTCGATCGATCTTGGACACAGCTCGTCTAGCCCCTAACCTGACAAAGGTAAGATACAGTCAGGGTATCGCCTTGTGCAAGGACTATGGCAGGACTCCAAAAATCACCAAACTTGATCCAAACAGTTGCCGATCTAGAATTTCCCGGCGGCCCCATACCGCTTGACTCTCGATTTTATATTGAGCGCTCAGGGGCCGAAGCCCTGGCCTGTGCAGAAATTAGCAAACCCGGAGGCCTTGTTCGCATTAAAGCTCCCAAAAAAATGGGCAAAAGTTCGCTGATGCTGCGGATAATTCACGCGGCAGTCGATCGTGGATACCGCACAGTAACTGTAGACTTTCAGCAAGCCGACGCAGCGGTTTTTGCTAGTTTAGATAAATTTTTACGCTGGCTTTGTGTCAATGTCGCTCGGCAACTCAAACTCGAACCAAATATTGATGAATTCTGGGATGAAGATATGGGCAGCAAGGTAAGCTGCACAATTTACTTTGAAAACTATTTGCTCGAACTAATTGACAGTCCTATTGTCTTGGTAATTAACGAAATAAATCGCGTATTTGAACGCACCAACATTGCTCAAGATTTTCTTTCGATTCTCCGTTTTTGGTATGAACAAGCTCGCGCTAGCAAGACTTGGCAAAAACTCCGCATCGTTGTCATTCATTCGACAGAAATTTATATTTCTTTGAATTTTAATCAATCTCCATTTAATGTAGGAATGCCGATTAAACTCTCAGAATTTACTGCTGAACAAGTTCAATATTTGGCGCGCAGACACGGACTGAACTGGAGTGAGAGCGCTCCGATCGAGCAATTAATGAACATGGTAGGCGGGCATCCTTATTTAGTGCATTTAGCGCTGTATCACCTAGCAATTTCGCAACAAAATCGCCTGTCCGTTGAGCGGGATGAGCCTGGGGAGGAACTGAGCCGAGCCGAGTTGACAGAACTGTTAACAGCAGCTCCTACTCACAGCGGAATTTATAGCGACTACTTGCAAAATCAGTCGATCGCCATTCAACAGCAGCCAGAACTCGCCTCCGCATTTCAACAAGTTGTCGATGCTAAAAATAGCATTTACCTCGAACCTTTTATAGCTTATCAGTTAGACAGCATGGGACTTGTAAAATTAGAGGGAAATAACTGTAGTTTGTCTTGCGAATTATATCGCCTGTATTTTCAAGGGCAAAATTTGTGCGAGGATAAGTTGTCGGTGGTTCGTTTTGAGGAGTTGCAGCAAGAAAATCAAAGGCTTCATGCTTTGGTGAATGTGGACGAACTTACTCAAATTGGCAACAGACGGCATTTTGATAGTTGCTTGCGAATGGAATGGAAACACATGGCTCGCGAGGGGTCTCCAATATCTTTAATTTTGTGCGACCTCGATCATTTCAAAATATATAATGATACCTACGGACATCAAGCAGGAGATGAGTGCTTGCGATCGGTAGCTCAGACAATTCGCCGATCGCTCCAGCGTCCTGCTGATGTAGCTGCTCGCTACGGGGGCGAGGAATTTGCTGTGATTTTACCTGAAACTGATGCGTCGGCTGCTCTGGTGGTTGCCGAACAAATTAGAGTGAAAGTGAAAGCTTTGGATATTATTTTTAACCCGGAGAGTGTTGACGGTCTACCTAATTCTGTGGTAACGATTAGTTTGGGAATTGCCAGCGTTGTTCCGAGCGAGGAAAATGATGCGATAACACTTCTCCTGGCGGCTGATGAGGCTCTTTATGACTCGAAAAGGCAGGGGCGCGATCGGCTCACTATGAGTAAGCTTTTAAATTTTCGATAGGTTGCTGTTAATTAGGTAATTCGGGGGAAATATAATTTGTTTCTACACCTACAAAGTCCGCCCGCGCGGACTCTGAAGAAAACGATAATTAAGAACTGGATTAGATGTTAATAGCGGGGGACGGTTCGATCGACCACCATTGAGTAAGCATCGATACCGCCAACGATATTTTTAACGTTAGTAAATCCTTGAGCCGCTAACCAGTGGCACATTTGAGCCGATCGCACTCCGTGATGGCACAGAACTAGGGTTTCTGTGTCGCGATCGAGTCTAGTGTCAATTTCACCAGACCATTCGGCAAACTCGCTCAGCGGAAAAGCTACAAATCCCGGCAGCGCCGCGAGTTCAATTTCGTGAGGTTCCCGCACGTCTACAAGCTGCAATTTCTCAGCATTGGTTTCTGCTAATTGGCGAGCTAATTCTTCAACTGTAATTTGAGCAAAAATTTCTGACATTTGATTATAAAAAAGTAGTCATCAGTCATTAGTCATTAGTCATTAGTCATTAGTCATTAATCATTGTTAACAATCAACAGTCAACAGTCAACAGTTAACAGTCAACAGTTAACTGTTAACAGTGATTAATTGAGGGGCGCAGGCGGTGGAATTAGCTCCACAGGAGGGGTAGGTGCAGGACGCCCGTCCAACTGGCTCACGTTGCCACTGGGGTCAAGACAAGTGGCGATTAACCGATCGGTGGGAAAGTCGAGCCTGCCGCTCAAACCGACTACGCATTCAGCAAACTGTTGTGGCAATAAACTACGGCGGCATCCATCGAGCACTACCAGGGGATCTGCAGGTTGAGTTCGACTTTTGCCGTTAATATTCACTACGCAAGTAGCCAATTCTTTGGGACGCCTCACCCGCCGACAGCTAGAGAGCGCTTCGACACCCGAAATATTGGTTTTGCGGTTGATTTGGAGGGCGCATTTAGATATGTCCCGGGGGTGGAGCGCGTCAGCACAAGCGGCGGCGGCTGCCTCTGCCCCCACTCCGGCTTCGATTAGTTCCAGGGCGCAGACGCGATAGGGATTCCTAGAGCGAGGGATTCTAATAGTGATGGCTGATGCTGGTGAGATTGGCAGTGCTGTTGCCAACAAACCGAGTGCTGCTAGCTGCGTGCCGAGAGCTAATATCCAGCGCGCGGTAGGGTTTGAGCCTGTCGGTGCTGGCTTTGGGGAAGAAGTGCGGGCAAAATTGCGGTTGTGCATGGCAGATCGAGTAGTGAGTTTTTTTGGCTGATTGGGGCGATCGATCGATCGGCTTTTCCTTCAGAATTTACCTCACATTATGGCTCGCGCTGCGGTCGATCGTTTTTTTATCGATCTTTATTTGAATTTTGACCGTTACCAACATATAATATAGAGTCTGCATAAAATTGCATACAGATATTAGAGAGGAAAATAAATGTCTCGATATCGAGGCCCCCGATTGAGAATCGTCCGTCGCCTGAAAGAGTTGCCGGGTCTAACCCGCAAAACCCCCAGACGAGATTATCCGCCTGGACAGCACGGTCAAAACCGCAAAAAGCTCTCTGAGTATGCGGTTCGTTTGCAAGAAAAGCAAAAACTCCGTTTCAATTACGGTGTGACGGAACGCCAACTGCTCCGTTACGTCCGCAAAGCCCGCCGTGTCACGGGCTCCACAGGTCAAGTGTTACTGCAATTTTTGGAAATGCGCTTGGACAATACTGTGTTTCGGATGGGAATGGCTCCAACCATTCCGTCCGCTAGACAATTGGTAAATCACGGTCACATAACTGTCAATGACCGTGAAGTCAATATCGCCAGCTATCAGTGCAAGCCTGGTGATGTGGTTGCTGTGAAAAATAGAGAGCGCTCTCGCACAATGGTAGAAGCTAATCTCAAAGACCCAGGCTTGGCTCACTTGCCGAATCACTTGGAATTTGATAAGCAAAAACTGGTTGGCAAAGTTAACGGCGTTATCGAACGCGAGTGGATTGCTCTACAGATTAACGAACTGCTAGTGGTGGAATACTACTCACGGCAAGCTTAATTTATTAGTCATCAGTCGTTGGTCATTAGTCATCAGTTGGTTGCTAGCAGAATAATTAATAATTGGGTATGAACCCAGTTATTGATTAATTGCTACTGAATAATGAGGACTAAGGACTGATCACTAAAAATTAATAATTTTCAACATTCCCACCCCCTAAAAAGGGATGGGATTTTTTGAAGGTTTCGCTTGTTAATATCGTTTTCGGTGGGATGTCCCCGACAAAAATTATTCCCTTAAAATGTTTCTTCTCCGGTTGGTTCTTGATGGACAAGACCTCGCTTTTGAAGGCGATAATTCGCTACAACGGGGTAAACAACACCGCGTATCCGATTGATAGCACCTACTGGACGATGAACTGCTAAGCCGTTCCAAGGAGAATATCTCAGGTTTTCGTTGAAATCAGATTGTTTTTCATAATCAATAATCTGATGCTTGACGGTGAGACGACCTACTCTCAAGAAGGGTGATTCTTTTTCCTTCCAGACATTGATGCCATCGTCGATCGGCATTTTTAGGCTGGTTTGGAACTGAATGCCAAAATCCCAACAGTATTGGGCATCAGGTTTCGTCAGGGCTTGAATTAGATCGTCCCGGTAATAATTGTCTGGTTGATTGGGATCTAAACCCAAGGCTTTAGCGCGATCGACAAAAGGAATTTTAGGAATTCCCGGTCGAGATTGTTCTGGAATTATCTCGTGCGGTGGTTTGCATGAAACCGGAGTAAACCCATACTTAATTACCGCAGGATATTCGACAGGAACTAGACCAGGCTGGGAGGGATCGAAACCGGGATTAAGACCCAAAGCAGAGGGTGAACCGCTCCAATATTTGGCTGTTAGCAAACTCTTCGGAGTCCGGCTACCCGTAAGCGTTGAGACCGCTAGAAAGTGTCTGGGATGTCGGATTAGCCACTTTTTCAATGTCTCTGGTGATTCAACAAGAGCCGAAAAAAAGCCGTAGTAATCTTTGATGGTTTGGCTCACAAATATTTCTGAATTGTGAACAATGATGTCCTGGGTTTTTGACTCGTGGCTTTGCGCGAGTCGTTCCCCTTCCACCCCCATCACTTTCAGTGAGATTGAGCGCGAATCTTTTTGGTGATCAGGGTATACTTTGGTAGCCCCGTTAGCAAATCGCAACCAAACAGGATATTCTTTGGGTTTTGCTAGCAAACCTTGCTTAAGGGAAATCGCATTCAGTTGCGAAGAAGTTAACGAAGCGCGTTTGCCCAATTCCCGTTTAATCGCTTCCTCATCAAAGTCAAAAATTTCCAGAGTTCCTTTAACGCAAGCATGAGTTTTGGCGTGAGTATCTCGCAGCGCCCGCTCCTTATTGCCGTAAAGATTATCCATCCGAAGCTTGGCCTGCTCAACCAAAAGATCGTAATATTTGCGTTCGTCTTGTTCGGGATATTCGGTAAATAACTTCTTGTTCATAACATAACCTTCGGTTAATCGCTAAAAAAGGTTCTACACAAACCGTTGCATCTGTTAAACAGTATAACTGCTGGTGCAATTGCTCCCGAATTGCCGTAAGCGATCGCTTGCGAAAATATCGCCTTTTTCTTCCTCATTTTTGAGGGCGCAGGTGTCTTTGCGCCCCCACTACCTTGAGTCTTAGTTGTCAGCTACAACTTAAAGCTCGAAGGAGACTTTGTACTTGGGATCGCTTGGAGGAACATTACGATTCACTAAATCAGAGACTGTTTTGGTATTTTGGATAATTTCCCAACCAACCTCAGAAAAAGTTTCCTTATTGAAGACTTTAGGGGATAGCAAAGGATTAGTTAAAGCTTGGGAAAAAGCATCAATGCCAATTATCCGTGCTACTAAAGGCGGAATTGCTGAATTTTTGCGAACATCTTCAGCGTACAATCCGACAAATAATTCAATCTTATCAACATGACCGTACAACTCTTTTAATTTCTGTTGAGCGTATTCGTCACCCGTAATTTGATTGAAATCAGTCACTCTGGGATAACCACACATTTCGCGGTAATCGTTATAACTGGCTAACTGCGCCTGCCGTCCGAGTTTAACAGATGCTAGTTCGGTAGCATCAATAAATGTATAGGGTGTTCCTGCAATCTTAAAATCAGGTGTGTTAAACAAACCAATTCTAGTGCCTGGTTGGGAACAAGTTTCTTCCATCAATGCACCCAACCCTTTATCTATTAACATCTGATTATTCCAGAGAGAATCGTACATGGATTTTTCTTTGCCGTCATAGATAAAGGTTTCAGGAACCGCACTATGCCAGCGATAGACAAAACTAAACTCAATCGCCATCCAATTTTCTCGATACCAACTTTCTTTGGTAAAAGCTTCTGGATCGGCAAAGAACCTAAAATTATAGGGCGTAATGTGGAAAATGTACTCTTCCATAATGATATTGAGAACAATCACCATGAGAATATTTCTCGCGGTTTGGAAGAGCCTCTCATCGTCCCATTGCGGATAGCTTTTGGACAAAACATCACAAATTCGATTATGCTCCCTGATACATAAAGTGTTGAGCATGACATAGCCAACTTGGACGTTTGCCCGTTCAACTCCCATTGCAAATAGCTTGCTTTTCTTTTCGGGGGGTTGTCTTTTCTCATCATTAAGGGGTGCATGAAGACCTTCAAATTGAGGATGGACAATACCCTGCTCAGGATCGGCATAATAAAAGAGTGGATACTCTTCTTCTACGCCATCTTTGCGCTTGAGTTTTTGGGTTTTAAATTTACCGTCTTTGAAAGCTCTGAGCATATTTGTTTGTTTGCGGGTCAACCCGTAAACATTACACATATCAATCTGATGGTTGGAGGTATTTTTGAAGCGGTTTTGCTGATCTATCCGCAGAAAACTATCTGTAAACCATTGCACCCAATAGGGAAAGAGCAGAGTCGATTTTTCCGAATAAATGGTTTTTCCATCTCTTTTTTGGAATAAGGTCTTTAATTTGTCCAGTGGTGGTAAATTCCCTTCTTTGTTAAATTCTGGGTCAGGAGGTAAATGTCGCCCAGTATAAGTCTTGTCTGTAAGTGAATCCCAAGAGATATAGGTATCAGTTTTCTTGGGAATATCTGTCCCTGGAATTTTGGGATCTAAGCCCATTAAGCTATAGGGAAGCGGGCGAGTCGGAAGTTTGTAAATGATACTATTGAGAAAAAATTTGTTGAGTTTACGTTTCAGAGGCTCGTAACTTTGAACTAAATCCCAAATTGGCTTGAAATGAGTCAACGTATATGCTAAAGCTTTGTTGCTCAATCCATCTCTAGATGTATCTCTTGTCATGATTGCTTTTCCTTTCGATTGTTGGAGATTAGATAGATTACAAACTCTTCTTATGTTCGGTTCTGAGAGCTTGATAAAGTTTTATCATTTTTCTATATTCTCGATTACTTTGGAGAGAATTTCTTGCAGATTCTTAGGTCGATAGTCTGGGCGTTTTTTCAATCGATTGATCGTGCTTTCGTGAAGATCCTCAATAGCATCGCCCACCTCGCGGAACTTGATTCCTGCCAATTGGAAGAACCCAGGATTGTTTTTAAAATCAATCTCATAATTGGGATTGATACCTGTGGGAATGGCACTTATATCGAATTCAAGCCCCAATCCAAGGTTACGGGTTGAATCGATCATCCATTGTAAGGCGGCATCTGATAAACCGCTGTATTCTTTCGTTCCACCGCCGATGCAGATATGCGAGCCGGGAAACCAAACTTGAATAACCCGCTGGTTCTCAACATCAGGATTTTTTTTCATAGGCGTAACATCAAAGATTTCGCGAACTTCGTCGATCGCCACGGCGTGCAACGCATTTTGAATTAACTTATTTAAAGTGGTGTCGTGGAATCTGTACCTTTTCTTGAGCTGTTCGTCATACTTCTTGAAGGCGGGTAGAGTAGGAATACCAAGGGCTCCAACGGTGTCGAAACAACCAAGCAAGGTAATCGGGACGCGATCGCCGTAATCTTCGCGGTAATTGGCTGCTACCCGATCCTTTGGTTTAATGTCTCGTGTACGGTAAAGCTCGTAAGCTTCTGATGCCCTGGTAATATGAGGGCGGGATAGGAGACCGGAGCAATAAATCATCCCGGTTAGACTCCTGACTGTGTAAGCACCGCGACTGAACCCGAATAGATATATTTCGTCACCCTTCTCATAGTTGAGAGAAAGAAAACGATAGGCATCTTGTATATTTTTATCGATTCCCAGTCCAGTGGCTCCGCCCAAAATCTTGTTACTATCCGCTCCAATTCCCTCGTCATAAAACACGATCTGCGGAACCCCGTCACTGCCACTCGATTTCACTGCCTGGGCAAGCTTAATCACATTACTTGGGTAACTACTATTTAGTTGTTGCCAAGTTCCATCACAACAAACGATCAGACGTTTCATTTTTAAATTCTCTCTTTGAATCTGAAAGTTGACAGCGATCTGTCTTTGGTAATCGGTTACTTGAGATTGCCAATTCCGGTTTTTCTGTCGCGTCAGGCGAGCCCTGCTAATTTTTGGCTCCAAATTGTTATGTGGCTGGGCAATCTTTAACTATTTGGATTGTCAGGATATTAGTCCCAAAACACCATCTATTTGAGTTTGTTGTATTAAAATGTCAATATTATTTATATTCCTTAACGTAAAAAATTCAGAGCGTGAAATCGTAGGTTTGCTTCATGGAAAATGCTCGATTATCCTAAAACGTAAAAAATTCAGAGCGTGAAATCGTAGGTTTGCTTCATGGAAAATGCTCGATTATCGTAACAGAAGTAGTGATCCGACGCCCTAGCTAACAAACCTTTAAAGACATTTACGCTCTGCCTTGTCAGCTTATAAAACAGCTATATCTTATCGATTTGTCTGTGGGCTGCAAGATAATAATGAGGTATTTGTTGCACAAGTAGCAGGTTCAATGCTCTGTTTGACGCTAAATTTTGTTTCAGTCACTCTCAGATTTCCTGCGATGTGGTTGAATTGTTGAACAATATTGGGATTTTTCTGGTTTCTGAATGGGCAAATTTGTACTAAAACTTCCTAGCCCCGGTTTAAATTGAAACGTCCCAAAGTGGGGACGATCGACCGCAGCGACTGGCTACGAGGTTCTCGCACCAAAACCAAAGGCACAAGAGCAATCAGCCGCACAGTAGCCGAGAGGGCAAACACTGCTCCCAAACTCATGCCCGGAAGTTCGGCAATAAAGCCGCCGGCGGTAGTTCCCAAAGCCCCAGCTAATCCCGAAACCGCTGCGGCGATCGCAAAATAAGTCGAAGGTTGCTCGATCGACGCGAGCTCCATTTGAATATTGTTACTACACAGCCCGATCGCCCCTAAAGTCGTTCCCCCCAGCAAGTGCAGCAGCGGCAGCCACACCCACACCGAAAACGGGTAATTGCCCGTACCCAACCACAGCAAAGGCGTTATCGCCACCACCAGCCCAACCGCAATTAGGAGCGGACGATTCCCCCAGCGATCTGCCAACTTACCCCAAAACATCAGCAGTAGTAGATTTGCCCCGGAACTTAAGCTGGTGTAAATCGTTACCAAACTCACATCCAATCTTAAATCTTTCAGAAGGTAGATATTAAAAAAAGGCGCGCTGAGATTAACAGCAAATGTCCACACACTGAAGTAAAGAATAAACATTAAAAAATTAGAATCTTTCAGCACAGAAGGCACAAAATCTGTTATTTGCTTTGCTTTTTTCTCTGTAAGTCGATCGTTCTGTGCATCTTTTTTGTATACCTGGGGATTCACATCAACCATGAAGCATTGACACCCCAAACTAATCATTCCCGCCAAAACACCCAGCAATAAAACAATACCGTAGCCCAAAATTGGGCCGCCGTCCGAAGTTGAAACTCCCAATCCCATCAACGGCACTCCCAGCAAAGTGATGAGGCTGACAGCACTGTTGCGAAAGCCAAAATAGCGTCCCCGCAAGCGCTGAGGAACCACAGCAGCCATCCAACTGAACCAGCTAGAATTGGCAAAAGCTGCCAGCACGCTAGCTGCTACGACTGTTACCAGTGTCCATTGCAGCAGTTGGTGGAAGTCTGCGTGCTGGGAACCCCAAACAATTGCCACCGCCAGCACCAGCCACAGCAGCCGCGATATGCCGAATACAAATAGGTTGTACCAGTGGCGGCTGGTTGTCTGATCTGCGATGTAGGCTCCTAATGGTTGCAGGAGATTTACCACCATCGGAATAGCCGAGAATATACCTATTTCCACGCTGCTCGCGCCGAGTTGCAGCAAGAAGTTGCTAAGCAGCACGCCGCCAGTCGCCGACTCGAAGACAGCCGCAAAAACGCCGTCTAAAGTTGAGGCTTTCAGGGTCGATCGAACGTCTTTTTTAGAAATTTTGAGAGCTGTTTTTGCAGAGAGAACGAGCTGAAATATTTTCGGGTCTACTATTTCTGGAGTCTGAAGAGATAGAGGTTCATTTAACTCTGCAACTGGTTCAACCATAGTCAATCGATTTTAGATTGTAGATTTTAGATGGTAGATTGGAGAATTGAAGTAATAGGGTTAGATAAAACCAGCCCCACCTTCAAGAGGCTAGCTCGAAAGTAGGACTGGTACGTCCGGGTAATTCATATCAATATAAATGACTTGCAATCGCTAGAACATCAACCGCTTGGGAGATATAAATTGGGTAATTGTAAAAAAGTAGGTTGTAGGGCTTAACAAAGAAGCGATCCCAGCATTTTACCTGCCAAAAATTGCTCAAATTCCGCCTCAAACAAGTCCCCCAAAAGCCCAAGCAAATTTAGCGCCCGATCCTCGACTCGCCTCTGGCGCCTTTACAGCTAGCTAAATCTAGAGAATGAAAGACGATCGACTTGCCGAATATTGCTGAAGGACTATTTGTACCTAATTCCTGGAATCCGTTGGTTCTGTCCCAGCGCTGGCGATCGAGATTCCGGGTTGTTTATGGAAATCCCCCGCAGGTGCCCGTAAGGCTTCGGAGTGGGTTATTGGCGATCCTCTACGTTGGCGTAGCCCCCGTAGATACTGTCTTGACCTGTCAAGGGGTAGCAGTCAAATAATTGGGGTCGAAAGGCTTTTGGGATTTTA
>NZ_JAUBQQ010000090.1:0-17972 GCF_036701335.1 Microcoleus sp. Pol12B5
TTAGCTCTCAAACATATTGATGCTTAAACTCCTCTTGGGGTGGTGCGCTTCAGGCGCACCCCCTGAACGGTTACGATAAAATAGCTACTGCATTTTTTAATTTTGGCAACTTGTTTTTATACTTCTCATTAGAAACCAGATCCGATAAGTTTTGGTCACTCCCCACTATAGCTACTAACTCTTGCAACTTAGATAAATTGGTAGAGTATTTCTCGTCTGACAAAATATCTACTACTTTTTTCAACTTAGACAATTCCTGTTTCTGGTTCGGCTCTGATAGCAGTGAAGTTAATTTGCTTTCCGCCTTGACAAATTTTGCTAAGTTTTCATAGTTAATGACCTGAGCATCTGAAAGAATTATTTTCCAAGCCATTTTTGCGTTTGTAAATACAACCCCCTCTTTGGCATCCTTAAAAACACTGTTGTCTATCAAAGCGATTACTTTTTCTCCAGACTCAAGAGATAGCCATGAAGACAGCGCTTTGGATAGTTTATCTAATGGAATATTAGGAGCAGAAAATCCATCTTTAATGCCATTTGTTGGACTTACATTCTTTTGTAAAAAATCTCCGAAATCATCCGCAATGATATTTTCAGTATAGGTGTAGGTTCGAGTTTCTAACTGGTGCAGCACGGATGAATCGCGAGTCTTTTCAGATGAATCGCGAGTCTTTTCAGATTTGAGCAATAACCAAATCATATATGCAGTACCCCATGCAACAAGAGCAGAACCGCCCGTGATTAAACCGAGTCCACCAAGAGCCGAAATAGTGGTAGTAATAGCAGCAGCACCGGACAATGTACCGGCTACTCCCAAAGCAGTCGCAGCAGTCCAAGCACCTAAAACAGTTGCAGCACCGGCGATTGTTCCTGTACCAATTGCAATTCCCAGATTTTTTTGGTCTTTGCTATCCATTTCTGAGACTAACGCAATAGACACTATTCCTGCTGCTCCTATTAGCGCAGCTCCTCCTGTTACGAAGGCTAAACCACCCAGCATTCCTAAACCACCAGATGCGACGGAACCCAAACCTAAAGCAGCTAAAGTCGCGTTGGTTGCAGCCCCTCCTGATAAACTACTAATAGTGACACCTGTTGCTGTTTGTACTCCAAGTAGACTTAGTATTTTCGTAGCTATTGGAACAATTGCTGCTCCTGCTTCTTTAACCTCTTTAGCATCATCCTTTAGTTGTTTGAATGCTACAAAATTTTGGACAAAATCATAAATTATTTTACCAAAAGCCACTTGATTATCAAAATTTTGTTTCCTTGCTATTGAGTAAATAACTTTAGCATTTTCTGGAATTTCAGCATTACTGATGAATGAGTCTAGGGATGTTAAAGCTGCTGCATCTTCTACTCTTTTTCCAGCACGTACCTGCTCATAAGTTGGCCGGTACTTTTTCGATTGATCGGGAGTTAATTTTTCGTTTTCCTCGATCAGTTTGACAAGAATGATGTCCACTGTTAAGGCTGTTGAATTGGTACTGGCTAAAAAGTGTTTCTGCTTGATTTCTAAAGGAAGTGCCGACGCGGCAACAATTGAGTCAATATCTGTGAGCGCCTTAAAGTCAGGAACCGGTTCGCTGGCACGGACGGAGGCAAAAGTCCCTCTAATTAGTTTCTTTTCTGCCTCAGTTAGTTTAGATTGACTTAATGCCATTTCAATGGCTTGTTCAGTTCCGAGTAAGCGCGAATTGTTACTGGCGATTTGGTAACGCTCTTTAATTTTGTTGTCTAGCTTTGAGGAGGATATCACATAATCAAGAAAATCCAAGGCAATCACATCGTCAATATACTCACCATCCTCGATTTGCTCATAAACAAATTTGCATTTAGCTTTGCTTGCTTCTTCTATAAATTGCGTATTTTTGTCAATTTCTTGATAAACTTGATCCGCTATTCTAAGTTGTCTATCGTATAAGGTATGCAAAACTACAGTAATATCTTTACCGTCTTGACCGCGCCCTTTGATGGTAATCTCTTGGCTATCTTGGGTTTTGGAGGGAATTGCTACCTGACAAGGTTCTCCAGATCGCAAAGTAAATGTTTCTTTTCCTCCGTTGCGGGCTGTGGTATAAGGAACAAAAATATGATAGTTCTCCAAGGTAGAGAAATTTTTGCCTAATCCCTCGCTATCAGCCATAGCGCTAGCTGGATCAAGCAAGTCTTTTGTCAATAAACCCAAAGTACCTAAAGCAACATAACTAAGAAAAGAGCGACGGTTGAGAGGAGAAATATTTAGGTGAGTCATAACTGAGTATTTGTAGCTTGAATGTAGTTTTTAGGCGAAATAATCAAATCCGAACTCTAATTTATCAAGTTCGTTACTTCCAAATTTACTAGCAAACTTACCCTTAGCCCTCGTAGCCCACCCCAAAGCCTCTGCTTGCTCCTAAATCAGATGAGCTTGTTTTTTTGCCGCTAATTTTCCTTGCGACAAAGCAAACTCACTCTATTAAATCACCGACACCCAACTTTGTCAACACGATACCCGCCGCAGCTATGACCATAACCGCTGAAGGTCATAGGCATCAAAAGCCACATCGCGACTAACCAAAACAAGGGAATGATTAATCGCCTGTGCCACAAGAATGCGATCGAAAGGATCTCGATGATGCAGGGGTAAGTTAAGATAGCACTCTGTATCAGAAAATGTGATTGGCAAAACCTCTATTTTTAGTTGTTGCAACACTTCCTCTAACTCAGAGAATGAGTTTTGCAAGCTAAGTTTTCCTAAACCAAGCTTAATGGAAATTTCCCATAAGCTGGCGATACTCAAGCAGAGAGTATTACTTCGATCTTCAATAATTTCTGCTGCTTGAGAACTTAATTGTTTACTGTCTTCCAAGTACCAGAGAAAAGTATGGGTATCCAGTAGAATATTCATGTTTACATATAATCCTTTAAATCTTCAAGAGGTTCATCAAAATCATCAGACATCCAGATTTTACCTTTCCAAATTCCAAGTCCGCCTCGCTTGGTCGGCTTTTCTTGGGTTGAGTTTTTAGCCTGCTTTTCAATCAAAAACTCAATGTAATGAAGCACTTCTGTCTGAAGAGACTCAGGGAGTTCTGCTAATTTTTCTAAAATGACTGGCTGTATCATGATTTCTTCTCGCGATCGATACCCATCTACTCCATTAAAGCACTAACACCCAAAGTCAGCAACAGAATACCCCATTATCTAGCCCGATCGCCCTCACTCTACCCAAATCCCGATCGCACTGACATCATCATTATTTTGCAACTTGCCTAAAATTACCCGATCGACTATCGTTCCTAATAGATATCATCTTGATATAACAACCAACAAAAACATGACAGCAATATTACCGCCTTGGATAGTTTTAGACTCCCTATTGCACAACTGGCTACTAGAAGATATCGGTAGGGGCGATCGCACAACATCGGCCTTATTTCCCGCAAACAGCATCCAGGGTACAGCTAAATGGATAGTCAAAGAAGCTGGAGTCATTGCCGGATTGCCGATCGCCGATCGCACATTTAAACTTTTAGACAGCAGCCTCAGTTTCATCCCCCAAGTACCAGAAGGGAAACTGTGCGAAAAAGGAGAAGTAATTGCCGAGATTTCCGGCAATTTCGATGCGCTGCTAACCGGAGAAAGAGTAGCATTAAACTTGGCAATGCGTTTGAGCGGCATCGCTACTTTAACTCAGAAATATGTTGACAAAATTGCCGATTTGCCCGTGCAATTAGTGGATACGCGCAAGACAACGCCCGGATTGAGATTGTTGGAAAAATACGCAACTCAAGTCGGCGGTGCTTGTAATCACCGGATGGGATTAGATGACGCGGTGATGATTAAAGACAATCACATTGCGGCGGCTGGGGGAATCGCAGAGGCGATCGCCCTAATTCGCAATTCTATCCCCTATCCGCTGACGATCGAAGTCGAAACCGAAACTCTCGCTGAAGTAGAGACAGCTTTGCAGCACAAAGCCGATATTATCATGTTAGATAATATGTCCTGTGATTTGATGCAGCAGGCAGTGGCAATAATTCGCGAAAAGAGCGATCGGGTAAAAATTGAAGCTTCCGGCAATGTTACTTTAGAAACAATTAGAAGTGTAGCCGAAACCGGAGTGGACTATATTTCTACCAGTGCTCCGATTACGCGATCGACTTGGCTGGATTTGAGTATGAAAATTAATAGTCATTAGTCATTAGTCAGCAGTCATTAGTGATAGACAATATGGCTAATACCAAATCAGGATTTAATACCCCTTTTACTCTTTAGCCCCCTTCTGCTCGGATTTCGTTGACTCTTAAGCGATTTGAATCGCCGAAAAATTCAAGAGGCAACTTATCTCTTAGCTAATGACTAATGACTAATGACTAATAACTCTTAACGATTACTTAGAGATAAAATGAACCCAAAAATTCCCGTCAGGCATACACACGCTGCGGATTAAGCGATAGGGATAGTGCAAGTAGGCACCGCTGACACTTGTATCGTAGCCACTTCCTAACCACTCACCATAGGGATCGTGGACGAAGAATCCCTCGCTGTCGTAGCCTGATGCAACTATAATGTGACCGAAAGACGTAAAGTATCCGTGGATGACAGCGGGATTTCCGGTGGCTAGCCAATCTTGAACGTCATCAATAGTTGCATTCTCGGTAAAGAAATCTTGAGCGCCGTAATCTTTAACAATCTTTGCTAAATCGTAGGGGTCCCAGCGACTGTAACCTTTGGCGATCGCATATTCGTAAAGTTCGTCTTCATATTGCCCGCTTTGTTTGCGCCGTGGCACTTTCAAAAAGTCCATACACATCGCTAATGAAGTTACATTGCAAGAACCTGTAGGATTATTCAAGTTATCCAGTTGCGATAAATAAGGAATGCCAAGCCTGACAGTTGGGGGATTCGGTTTCGGAAAAAACAGAACGCTGTCTTGACTAATTTGAGCGTGTGCTCCGAAAACATACCAAATTCCTGAACCTTTGAAAGACTCGTTGCGGAGAGCAACTCTGATGTGGCCGCGAGCCGGAGCATAAGCCAGGATCTCAAACTCTTTTCCGGCTGGTATTACTTGTTTTTCCGAGTCCTGAAGTTGAGAAGACGCCAGCGGTTTTGATTTAAAAATGGTGTCTCTGAGGGTTTTCAGGATCAGGGGATTTGTGGGAATGTCCTCTGGTTTGGTTTCGATCAGCTTTTTGGCTGTGACTGCTCCCAAAAAACCCGCTTCGCCGCACTTCATCAGAGTTTGAAATCGGTGGAGGGTGGCGGTAGAGAGAGGGCCAAAAATTCCGTCTACGGGAGGCTTCAGTAAACCCAGGTCAATGAGGCGGCTTTGAATTTGGGCACTGAGTTCGTCGTCTGCAGCAATTGCTTTGGCATCGTACCTAATGTTTGAGTTGAGAAAGTTTTGTAATTTCATGCTTGCGTGCCCCTGTCAATCGATTTTAGATTTTAGATTTTAGATTTTAGATTTTAGAATTACGATCGCCGCTCACTCTGGTTTCCCTAGACTAAATTGCTTGCTCCTCAATAATTCCCAGTTTATCGTCTCATAAAATTACGGTAATTTTGCCGAGCAATCGATTTTAGATTTTAGATTTTAGATTTTAGATTTTAGAATTACGATCGCCGCTCAATCTGATTTATCTAGACTAAATTGCTGGCTCGTCAATAATTCCCAGTTTATCGTCTCATAAAATTACGGTAATTTTGCCGATCGCCCGTACCTTAAAGGCTTCATATTAATTATTTGATACAAAACCTTCAAGGCGCGGGCCGATCGAATTTCACGCACTATTGACTAAAAATCCCTGGTGCGCGTTGACATTGTTTCTGCCGAATCCCGAATGCTGTTGGATGCCTCAAAAGCAGAGGGATGGCAGAATTTCCCTGTTGAGGCGAAGTCAGATTTATGCTTCGTCGGGGCGAATTACCACAACACCCATTGCGTCGGGAGAGAGATATTTGACGGCGGCTTCTCGGAGATCCTCGGCAGTCTGAGCTTGGATGCAAGCGGCATAGTTGAGGGCGGGAGCGATATCTCCTACCATCGACTGATAGTAACCGTACAAACTTGCTCGATCGCTCGGAGTTTCGTTACCAAAGACAAACCGATTTGCTACTTGGGTGCGGATGCGGGAAATTTCAGCATCTGTCACCAGTTCAGTTTGGAGAGTGCGGATGTGTTGGACGATCGCAGCTTCCACTGCTGGCAAGTTTTCTGTCGGTAGTTGAGCGGAAATTGAGAATACGCCGCCGAGTCGCTGAGTCATGTTGCTGACCGAAATTGATGAAACTAGCCCTTTTTCTTCGCGCAAATCCTGAACCAAGCGAGTTGTGCGGCCGTGACCCAATATTGTCGCCAAAACGTCGAGGGCATAAGTTTCGGACATTTCCATGAAACCTGGCACTCGCCACATCACGATCAGTCGGGCTTGCTGAAGGGCAGAGTCTACAAATTCGCGGCGGACTGTTTCTGTAAACGGCGATTCTTCGCCGTAGTTCAGGATTTGGGGTTCTGGATGAAAGTTGCTGACAGCAGGCACATTTATTTTGTTGTTTTGTGCTGTACTTTTTGCAGCAAAACTGTCTGCGACAATTTCTATTAGTTGCTCGACTGGCAAATTGCCTACAGCTACGGCTGTCATCGCCCCTGGGTGATATCGGCTGCTGTGGAAATCCCGCATTTGTTGGGCGGTAAGCTGTTCGATTACGGCAGTCGGGCCGAGTACCGGTCGCTTGTAGGGCAGGACTTCAAACGCTAATTCCATCGATCGCTGATAGGTGCGGCGGCGGGGATTGTCTTCCGATCGTCTAATTTCTTCTAACACTACCAGCCGTTCGCGATCGAAGGCGTCGTCGGGAATGCTGGCGTTGAGCAACACATCGACTTGCAGAGGAGCTAGTTCGGCAAAATCTTTAGGAGCTGTGGTGATGTAATAGTTAGTGTAATCTTGGCTGGTGGCTGCATTGGTGACAGCGCCGCGTTGCTCGATCGCGCGCTCAAATTCGCCACTGGGAATGCTCGGAGTTCCCTTAAAAATCATGTGTTCTAAAAAGTGAGCCATGCCGTTAATGTCGTCGGGTTCGACGGCTGAGCCTAAATTGAGCCACACGCTGAGGTTAACAGCATCGACCGGCAAGTGTTCGGCTATAACGGTGAGGCCGTTGGGGAAATGGCGGATTGTTGGGGCGTTGAGGGGCGATCGAGCTGAGGTTTTGAGTAGGGTTGATGTCATTGTGCTTTTAAATTTATCTTGTTCTCTATATCTTAAAGGGTCATCCGATTTTAGATTTTAGATTTTAGATTTTAGATTGATCCCACGGCTGATGGTTGCTGGGGATGTTGTCGGGGGCGATCGCGAGCGTTAATTTATCCTAATAGTTGCTTAATTCCTCAGTTTTTTTGTGATAGCAAAAGATGGAAAATCGAAGATGGAATAAAAACTTAATATTTCCACAAGCAGCTTTTCAACGATTTTGGCGCTCGACTTCGGGGAAAATCGGCTTAATTTTGACTGTAGCGCTGACGATCGCGGCACTGTTGGCCCCCCTACTTTCCCCTTACGACTCGGCGGTCGATCGAGATTATTTGTCGCGCTTAGTGGCTCCTAGCGCTAAACATTGGTTTGGCACCGACAGTTTGGGGCGAGATTTGTTGGTGCGGGTGTGGCACGGATTGGGGATATCTTTACTCGTCAGCCTGGTTTCTGTGGGTGCGGGTTTAATTGTGGGAACGCTTTTGGGGCTGGTGGCGGGGTATTTTCGGGGGTTTCTGGAAATTGCGATCGGCACTTTGGCCGATATTTTGTTAGCTTTTCCTTCGATTTTACTGGCGATCGGCGTTGTTACCGTCACCGGGCCGAGCCTGCAAAGCGTAATTATCGCCGTCAGCCTCGTGCAAATTCCGATTTACATCCGCTTAACTCGCAGTATGGTGCTGTCTCTGCGGGAACAAGAATTTGTTTTGGCTGTCAAGGCCTTGGGCGCCAGCGACTTGCGGATTATTTTTCGCCACATTTTGCCGGGAAGTCTCGCGCCTCTAGTTGTACAAGCAACTCTTTCGACTGGTACGGCGACACTAGAAGCTGCTGGTTTGGGTTTTTTGGGTTTGGGCGCACAGCCACCGGTTCCTGAGTTGGGGACAATGCTTTCCGATGCTTTTAAAGGCGGATACGCTCTTTCTTCTCCTTGGACGATCGTGTTTCCAGGTTTGCTGATTACCTTGACTGTTCTTGGTTTCAACCTTTTGGGGGATGGCCTGCGAGACGCTTTAGACCCCAGAGGGAATTAGAGGGGGAGTGGGGGAATTTATATTTTTGCGTTTTGCCTTCTGCCTTTTACCTTCTGCCTTCTTCCCTCTGCGCCCTCTGCGCCCTCTGCGGTTCATCCCCTCTTTCTTCCTCCTCCCTCTAAAATCTAAAATCTAAAATCTAAAATCGACCGACTTGACTGCTGTCACAATCTACGCGAAACTTTACATACAACTGATGTATTGCTTCTACCTATTAATAACTTCTGTTAAGTTGTGACTCAAAACCTATCAATTCGTCAAAATTGATATAGCGCTTTGTCAGTCAGCCAACTCTCAAGAAGCTACTTCAGGAGGCATCGTCCCTGGCTTGCTGGTGTCGGTGTCTGTTCTCAATATTCCTATTCAGTCAGCCCGCATTATGGAAACACTAGAGTTTGTGATCTATCCAGATGGCCGCGTACAGGAAACAGTCACCGGCATTGTCGGTGCTTCCTGTGCTGAGGTAACGGCTGCAATTGAAGCTCAGCTCGGCGTGGTGCTTCACCAAGAGTCAACATCTGAATATTTCACGCAAGCGCTGCACCAATCAGCCGAAGCGACGGCCCAAGTGGCTTTTAGCGATTGGTAATTTTTTTTGTTGAGTTCACTTAAATTTTTTTGGAATCACCATGTCACACTTTAGCCAAATTAAGACCCAGATCCGCAATTTGAATTCTTTGGAAGCTGCTTTAACTGACTTGGGTATTGAGTGGAAGTCTGGCCCGACAGAGGTGCGCGGCTATCGCGGCCTAACCAGCACCGCTGAGGTCGTGATTGAGCAAAAAAACGGCTACGACGTAGGTTTTAGCTGGAACGGGACTGAGTATGAATTGGTGGCTGACTTGCAGTTTTGGCAGCAAGCTTGGTCTGTAGACCGTTTTCTGAATAAGGTGACTCAGCGCTACGCTTACCATACTGTGGTGAATGAAAGCGCTAAGCAGGGTTTCCAAATTTCTGAGCAAAAGCAAAATCAAGACGGTTCGCTCCGCTTGGTGGTGCAACGCTGGTGCGCTTAATAATTTTTTTTCGAGATTTTTGCAATCTTGTCTCATCAAAGTCCGCCTGCGCGGACTTATTTACTATTGTGGGGGTCTAAATGTCTGAGCTTTCTGGACTCGGAATAGATACAGCAATCGATCGCTCTGGTTTAGAGCCGGAGTTGGGGGGGTTTTTGCGGGATGCGCCCGATCGCTCTGGTTTGGAACCGGAGTTGGGCGGCGTGTTACGCCAAAAAGGTGTCTATGTTGATGAGATTACCTGCATTGGCTGTAAGCACTGCGCTCACGTTGCTCGCAATACTTTTTATATTGAACCGGATTACGGTCGATCGCGCGTAGTTCGACAAGACGGGGATTCGGAAGAGTTGATTGCTGAGGCGATCGACACTTGTCCGGTGAATTGCATTCACTGGGTGGATTACACCGAACTCAAGAATCTGGAAGAAGAACGCAAGGATCAGGTGATGCCTGTCGTTGGTTTTCCGGTGGATATGGCGACAGTTAAGGCCGGTATTCGCCAGCGCCAAAAGAATAAGTTGCGCGATCGTAAGTTCAAAGGTAGCCATTGAAATCCCCAATTCACATCCACAGCTTGAAACCTGTGGCTCAAACAACAAAAACAGCCCGCGCGGGCTGTTTTTTGTATAC
This sequence comes from Microcoleus sp. Pol12B5, assembly GCF_036701335.1. Taxonomy (NCBI): domain Bacteria; kingdom Bacillati; phylum Cyanobacteriota; class Cyanophyceae; order Oscillatoriales; family Microcoleaceae; genus Microcoleus; species Microcoleus sp. Pol12B5. The sequence goes on from NZ_JAUBQQ010000090.1 coordinate 9,925, forward strand.
ATTGTATAGCCAAATTTATTTGAGAGGATGGTGCTCAGCGAGAATTTTCTCAACTCTAGCTTCGTCGATTCTGGCAGTTAATGTTGTTGCTTCGTTGTTATCGCGAATGGTTTTTGCTAAAGTAAAAGACGAGCCGATTGAAAAAGTTAAACCCATACCCATAAAAGCTTTCTGCCAGGGGTCTACTTGTAAATAAATGATACCTACAGTAGTTGCGGAAATGGCAAGAATAAAAGAAACCCAGCACTGAAGTATCCAAGCATTAGTATCTTTTTGGCGTATGATTTGTTTCTGCATAGGGCCTCTAACTCAAATATATCTTTTGGTTCATTAACTTAAAGAATAGATAGTGCGACTGAAGCGGTCAGGAGAGCAGGGGACAGTTTCGATAAGTGAACAGTGCGATCGGGCTTTTTACTAAAAATTAGAACGCTGTAGATAGGGTTTAAGGCTCAAGGAAGACAGGGTGGGAGTAGACAGTTGGAAAACTCCACTAAGGAAAGCTAGTTTTTTCTCAAAATAGCGTAAGGTGCGCCGGGCGGCACCTTACTTCTCCCACTCCGCCTCCGCTGACGAGAATTTGACTTTTGAGCGGTTTCAAGCCCCGACTCTTATCTACTTGGTTTGTGTAGCCCCGGTTTAAACCGCCGAGTTAGATCTACTTATTTTTCTGCTGAGTCTTCGCTTGTTCGATCGCAATTTCCCTCACTGCTTGGAAAGAACTCAAATTCGATGAACCCTCAATCGCCTTCACCGCCAAATCTTGAACCTGTTTCAAAGCAGACTCCAGTTGTTTCGACAAGCTAGCAAGGCGCGCATCTTGATTTTGAATTGTCTGCAACATCCCTTGAATTTGCAGTTCATAATTTTGCTTTTGCCCTTCGATATCTTTAGCAGACAAATCCGCCTTAACTTTAGCTTGATAATTGCCAATATTGCGGCCGTTATCTTTCCCGTTCTTGATATTAGCTTCCAGTTCTTTCGGGAAAGCTTCTACCTTCACTTTAACCTCAGCATAAAGTTTTTCTCGTTCCGAAATAGATTTTTCGCGTTCCGCCCACTGTTTCTCCTGTTCTTGCTGAAACTCTTCGATTTCTTGATACAGCCTTTTCTGGCGCTGTTGGTATTCTTCGATGTCCAGATTTCGCTGAAGATTCAAATCATAATCATACAACTCTTCATCCCGCTCGCGAGCTTTTTGGTGATGCTCATTGCGTTCTTTAATAGCTAATTTGTGGAGTTCCTGCTCTTTTTCCCAAGCTTGCCGGCGTTCCAACAATTCCTGTTCCACAGTTTCGCGCTGTTCGCTGAGTTCGCCAGCAAAAGTTTTCGCGCTTTCTTCGTATTGTTGAATTAAATTGTCCAGCGTATCTTCTGCAACATCTTCTAAACTGTGCAACTCTTGCAGTTGTTGAATTTCATGGCCCACAGTGCGCCGCAATTCTTCGACTTTAGCAGCTTCCGAAGTTAATTTTTCCGACAACTCACTGACAGCGCCACCAAAGCTAAATTGCAGCAAAATCAAATTATCAATTGTGGACTGCATTTTTTGTTGATTTTGAGTTAATGGCATGGGTTTCTTTGCCTCCACAATAGGTTTTTCTGGGGCTGCTGTTTGCTTTTGGGAAGCGTTTAGCTGTTGGATTTGCGATTCTAACTGCGCTTTTTCTTGCGCTGCTTCCTTGTACGCTTCTAAAATTTCAGCCTTGGTGCTTTTGTCGCTAACTCTTTTGTTCATGACTTTTCATTCCTTAATAGTTGGGAAAATTTCTGTCATTTTTCCATAAGGTGGGCATTGCACGCCTTACTGGGTTTTAAGCTTTGCTGACAAAAGCTTTCATTGCCAAGTCTTGCGCTTGCTTCATCGTGGCTTGCAGTTGCGCGGAAATTTCGGCAATTTGTTCGGTTTGTCGCTCAATAGTCTGCTGCAAAGATTGCGCTTTCAATTCATATCCTTGCTTAGTGCCTTCCCATTCTTTCTCCACCAAATCTCCCTTAACCTTAGCTTCGCGAGAAACTTCTTGAATTGCTTCTTCTTTGGCTTTAACATAAGCCTGTTTCAATTCTTCTTCAAATCCAGCCGCTTTCTTTTGATTTGCTTCAAACTCAGGTTGATTGTCACTCAGGACTTGTTCACGTTCTCCCCAGTTTTTCTCTTTTTCGCGAGTAGACTGTTGCAATTCCCGTTCTAGTTTGCGTTTTGTTTCTTCGTATTCGTCGGTTTCGATTTTGCGGGTGCGTTCTAATTCGTAGTGATAATCTGCTGTTTCCCGCTGGCGTTCTTTTGTTGTTAGCGCAATCTCTTCTTGAATTGCTATGTCAAACTCTTGCTGTTCTTTTTCCCAAAATTGGCGTTTTTGGGTGGTGTCTTTTTCGATCAGTTCGCGCTGGTTGGCGCTGTTATGTTCGAGCAGAGTCAATTTTTCTCGGTGCTCTTGAGTTAAAATGTGGAGGGCGTCTGCTACAACTCGGATTTGCTGCAACTCTTGCAATTGTTGGGCTTCAATTTCGATCGCACGTTTTAATTCGTCTAATTTGGAAGATTCCGCCTTCAGTTTTTCCGAAAGTCCGCTGATGGTGCTGCCGAAATCTAATTGCAAGTCGGCTAGGCCTTTGACGATGCTGTCAATTGTGTAGGTAGAAGCGACTTCGAGGAGTTGTTTGTTTTTGGCTTTTTCGGCTGACTGTTCTTTGGTTTCGACTTTGGATTCGATCTTTTTTTTATCTGCTAAAATCTGCTGAAAGTTTTGCAAAATTTGGGCTTTGCTATCCTTGGCAGTTGCTATTGTCATAATGTTTGCTTCTCCTGATTATAACTTTTCGACACTTGTGACTGAAACGTTTTCAGTTATTCTAAGTTGCGGAGTTGGCTGAGAATGGAACGGTACTTGCTGGCTGCGTCGGGTTTTTCTTCTGAATTATCGCTGGCTAGAATTTTGAGAAGTTTCCAGCAGCTATCGCACCGATTTCCTTCCCAGCAGGCGCACTCATCAATTATACTCAAAAGTGCGCCTTTTAGCAATTGATTTTCGGCTAACAAAGCTCGGTAATTCCGCTGCACTGATTCGGCAACTAAAGTCATGTGTTGGAAGTCTTGGGTAAGACTTTCGATGTCGTTAGCTGCGTCTGCCCGAATTTGGTCGAGCAGCTCCAGATTCTCTCTCAAACGGCTTTCTTGGAGGTTGGATTGGGTTTTCAGATTCGTTAATTTCTTCATTTCACTCTGTTGTAACAGTTATGGTAAAGGCGCGATTTAATCGCGCCTTTACAACAAAATTAGAACAAGTCAGCAGTTAATTGGTCTTCGGCTGGCGGTAGCGACATACTGCCGTTGGAATTCAAAGCCATAGCATCGCTTTCACCGCCAGCGTGAGCAGCCATCAAGCAGGCAACTTGCTGCGCCGGCAGGTTATCTAAACACACCATAGCTTTTGTTCCTTCTAAGTCAATCATCCGCGATTGATTGCTAGAATCTGACAAAACTGCTGCGGCTTGGTCGATAACTGCCCAATCTTTCCGCTCGTTCCAAGACCATTTTAAGCTGTAGTAGTTGATCGGTTTTACTACTCCGCTATCGTCTGGTTTTTGGCCGGAATGTTTGACAAATTCGGGAATAAAAATTCCGGTTGCAGGCTCTACCCCGCGAGATTGAACTGATGCTACCAAGCGGTTAAAATCGTTCAAGCTGCGGTTTTTGATGTAGGTCACCATGACAACTCCTTGCGGCAATTCGCCACTTTCTGCGACAAACCACAGTTGACCCCATAATGTGTGGGAAGTTTGACCTAAACTGCCGAAGAATTTGGAAAATTTGAGGATTGTCATGGAACACTTGGAACCGTAGTCGGTGTCGCCGATCGCCCACTGGCCACTTTGGCAGTTATTGCGGACGGCGATTGGGATTTCCGGTACTAGCAAAGCATTGCTCGGTTTGGCACCAAATACTGAAAATGTAGGTCTTTCTTGTGTTTTAGTCATGGTTGGTTTTTCCTTAGTTCTTATTGCTGCTTTACGGCGAATTGGTAATTGGTAATCCGTTAAATCTCGTACATTGCTCGTAGCCGAACTTCGATTACCTAATCAGATGTGTTGTCGCTTTTGGTTCTGGATAGGTATACTCAAGCATCGCCTCTTGTTGAGCTTTGATAATCCGCAGCGCGGCGAGCAAATGCTCTAATGTTTCTAGGTGCGCTGGGGTGAAGTGGATGCTGAAGCCTTCGCCATCCCGCGCGTAGCCGGGACAAACCAGTGAGGCTGAGCTTTGTTCTTCGTGGGTGGCGATGTATAGCCAGTCATCGTCTTCGAGCTTGTAATGCGTGTCTGTCCAGGTTCTCAGCATTTGCGATCTGCTCCTCCTTATTTGCTGCGTACAAGCGTTTTGACGCCCAGCGCTTCTCACTCCTCTGAAGTTGACAACGCTATATGTAGCGTGTTGGCTGGGATAATTTGCACCCTTAACCCTACCAGTCAGGCTCTACGGGTTGATTAAACCGTCAACTAACCTCATGGTAGCGCGGGTTGATTTTCCCGTCAAGTATTTTGTTGAACTTTTCATCAAAACAGGCTAGAATGCTTGTCAGGAGGCAAAAAACCGTGGAACAAACATTTGGAAGACTGATCCGTCAAGCTCGCAAGGACAAAGCTTACTCACAACGTGAGCTAGCAGCTATGCTAAGTGTGGATTTTACTTATTTGTCGAAGTTGGAGAACGATCGAGCGGATTATGCGCCAAAAGAGGACGTAATCCGAGCATTAGCGCGAAATCTAGACATAAACGAAGAGGAATTGATTTTCTTGGCGGGGAGACTACCGCAGCAGTACGAAGCGCTGCTGAAGCAGAATCCGAAGGAAATGCAGGCTCTTTTCCGCCGGATGCAAGAAAATCCAGATTGGCTCAAACAATCTTTTGAAGCGTAAGAGAGGCCCCTCATAGTGAGTATTTTTAAACCGTATTGCTTCTATCCCAAAGAAACGATCGAGCGTTTGGCAAATGACATCTTGATGCAGATGCAGAAAACGCAAAATTTTGCTCCGAGATGGCCTTTTGATGCGACAACGGTTGCTGATTTTCTGGATTTAGGCGTAGTTTGGGAGTGCATTGAGCCGGATGAAGAAGGTGCGATCGCGGCGAGGATTTTGCCGCAGCAGCGGTTAATCGAAATCAACGAACAGATTCTCGAAAAACCCCCAGGTTTCATCGAATCGACGATCGCCCACGAAATCGGCCACTGGGTGCTACACGTCAATCAAGACGAAGCAGACGGCACTGTGGAACAGTTGGAATTAAACTTAGGTAATCAAGGACAAACGGCGTCTGATGTCGAGGAACCGTTTGTTTGTCGGGGTGCGAGTGCGGATAATAAGGTTTTGTCGATCGAATGGCAAGCGCAATATTTTGCAAGCTGTTTGTTGATGCCTCGGTGTATTTTGGAGGAAAAAAGACAGGGACGCGATTTAACTAAGTGGTCGCATTTATACAAAATGAGAGATGAATTGGGAGTGAGCATTTCCAATTTAACAAACCGCTTGCAAGAATTCGATTGGATTTATATTCCCAAGGGAACGCGCGAGATTTATGCCGGGAAAGATGCGGCAAACGGGCAGCAGCGGTTGTTCGGATAAAATTGCGATAATTTGAGGTTTGAGATTGGGAAGCGATTCTCTAATCTCAAATCTTTAAATTTAATTTCTAATTAAGTTACATTTTATGCTAACCAATATTGAAATCCTGCTGGCAGCTTGTGAGGAATTAAATATCCCTTACGAAATCCTGCATCCTTCCCAAAACTTGATTAGACTCAAACAGGGCGGCGAAGAATATTATTTTGTTAATTACATGACGCCATTTAACAGCGCGTCAGTAGCAGAGATTTTTAAAGACAAAGAATATACCTATCAACTATTAAACGGCAAAATAAATACTCCCAGAACTCTCGGTTTTGTCTCGCCTCGCTGCGAGGAGAAGTATAAAAAGTATTTGAATTTCCCAGATATTGAATCAATTGTTTTAGAAGTAAACCAAAAATTCGCTTTCCCGGTGATTCTCAAAAGAAATCGCGGTGCTGGTGGCAACAATGTTTTTTTGTGTGAAACTAGAGAGCAAATTAAAGAAGCCCTAGAAATTATATTTAACGTCAACAGCAAAGATTATGACCATGTAGCGCTAGCTCAAGAATATATCGAAATTGCCCACGAATATCGGGCTGTATTCTGCAAAGGAAAGCTAGTTTTGCTGTACGAGAAAGACAAATCTCAGGCTAAATTTGCGGGGAATTTAAGCCCGCTGCACTGGGAAGGTGCAAAAGCCAAACATATAATTAACCCCAATCTCATGTCTGAGATTGAAGATTTTGTTAAACCTGTTTTTGCTGAAATTGCGATTAATTATGCTGGGCTTGACATCGCGCTAGATACAAAAGGATCATATTGGTTGATTGAAATTAACTCAAGTCCCAATTACGATATTTTTGTGAGAGATAACGATCGCCAAATTGTCGTAACAATGTTTAAAGGCATTCTGGATAGCTTGGTTGTTAACAAAAAGCCGTAAATGCTCGATTTGAAAGTAGTCGATCGTATTTAGATGAATGTGGTGTAAGCTGTATATTAGCTGAAAGGCTTTAAGCGAGATAGGTTTCAGCCAACAACTTAAAATTCACATTTTTTAATTTAATGTAGCCATCCATGAAAGTCGAGCTATCTTGTAACAATTCTGAATCATCAGGTAGGTAGCTAGGGAGCCAAAAGCTACTCCGAATACTCAAATTACTGTATTGATCATTACTCTTTTCTAAAGTCTTTTGAAGCAAGTGCTCATAGACAAACTGTTTACGGATACTTCTACGTTTAATTTCTTCAATTTTGTTGGGATCTCGGAAGTATTTAGTGTCTAAGTATTTGATATCGATTATTTCAAAATAAATTTCATATTGATTAAAAAATAGTTGAATAAAATCATTGAATTTTTTTTTCAGATGAGCAGTGTTTTTATCTCTCAAAACAGATGATTTAAAAACCTTAGATTTATTGGATAAATCACGTAATTTTGTCATAAATATATCAAAATCGGTAATTTGGTTTTTTATAGCTATATAAAAGAGATGATTGAAGTAATACATCTTATGGATATCTTCGATAGCGAGCGGAAAATCGATTTCCCAAAATGAGTAAAAATTTTGGGGTAACGGATCATTAATAATCAGTTCTCCTGGTTTTGTATCACTCTTATATAATTCACGTAACTTGTTGATAGTATGATTATCAGTTGTTTGACCAATATAACCAACTTTCACACGGCGATTAATATAAATACCATCAATGCTCGTTTTATAGCCATAATCATCCCAATTATCAGCAGACACTTTATAAGTCTTCTCACCCTGGATGTTAGGGGGAATCAAAGTTAGTACGAGCGCATCGGGATTCAGTGAATAACCATCATTTATATTGAAAGTCTTTGATAAGTCAATAAGCTTAGCAGATGATTTGGCTCTTTGCACGGTTCTAGAACTTAGATAGCGATCATCTAAGTGCAGAAGCAATGACGGATCGACTATTTGTACTAGATGGGTCAAACACATCGACTCCCAAACACTATGAAAATTTTTAATTCCCCAAATTTCACCATTTTCTGCTTGATGCCAATTGCCATAAAGAAATAATTTGATTGCTTCGTAATACTGCCAATAATCAGCATCTTTTATGGGCGTGCTATGGTCAATTGTTTCTAAGGCATCCTTGAGTATATCTAACACCTGCTCATAACTCTGTTCATCAAAAAGACTGTCTTGATTTCCGAGATGGTGCTGACGAAATCGCTCAGCTAATGCTGTAATTTCAGGATTGGCTACCTCTCCAAGTTGCTGCTTAATCTCGCAAAAGAGATAGCAATACATCGTGACAATATCAGTGGATTCAAACTGCATTACTCGTCGTGGGAGTAGCATTTCATCGACATAAGCTGCATGATTAGGTAAGTAGCTAGACAAAATTAATTACATAGTTTTCTCCAAATTCTTTCAGGATTTTTTCCACAGAGGTAACAAAAG
>NZ_JAUBQQ010000091.1:0-17950 GCF_036701335.1 Microcoleus sp. Pol12B5
TGCCTGCTTGACGGAGCGATCGCCTGCTTGACGGTACGATCGCTACACCAACTCTTTTAAGATACAAGGGGTGGGTTCCGCTACCGCACCTCAAAAAAATTGTGGCTGAGATCGGGAACTGCTAGGACAAAATTATTACTTGACAAAAATTACGCTAACTGCAGATAATAGCAAACCCTAGAATTAAACTTAAACGTTTGACAGATATCACTGCTAAGGTGTGATGTCAATTATCAGCAAATTTACGGACTTCTGCATTAGATTGTGACCAAAACTCAACCTTTATCCGGGTATACACTGCCAGTATTTGCCTGTGCGGCCGCACAGGCAGCTTTGCGGTGCTTGCGTGAGGGTGTTCACTCTCTAGATAGCGTATCAGTAAATTTACTGGAACCGCCAATAACGGTAGAAATTCCGATCGAACAAGCGTCTGTACTCAAAACTAATACCGCTTTAGGAGTAACTCGCTCCGATCCGGGGGACAATCTCGATCTGACTCGCAATACCCCCGTTTGGGCAATGGTGGAATTGGGGAATTGGGAAGAGGGACTGAAGGGGAGAGAGGGAGAGAATCAGGGAGAGGAAGAGCAGATTGTAATTCTCGGCGGTGAAGGTATAGGGCGTCACACAGTCGGTGGAGGGGCGGCGATCTATGATTACGCAATGCGGCTGCTGCGATCGAATCTGAGCCTAGAACTCGCACGGGGAGAAAAAATTACTGTCACACTGATTCTGCCGTCTGGGCGACAACTAGCCACCCGCACTTCTAACGAAGCTTTCGGCGTGGTAGAAGGACTTTCGCTGCTGGGTACAACGGGCATTTCTCAACCACTGAGTGCCCCTGGACAGTTGGAACTTTACCGCGAACAACTGCAACAAAAAGCCGAACTGTTTGACTGTTTGGTTTTCTGCATCGGCGAAAACGGCTTGGATTTGGCGCGACAACTGGGGATTAATCCTGATAGGCTCGTCAAAACCGCTAACTGGCTCGGCCCGCTGCTGGTAGAGGCCGGATATCAGGGCGTGCAGTCAATTTTGCTGTTTGGCTATCACGGGAAGCTGATGAAATTGGCTGCGGGAATTTTTCACACTCACCACCACTTGGCGGACGGGCGCAGGGAAATTCTCACAGCTTACTGTGCTAAAGCTGGAATGCCGGCCGATGCGTGTTCCGCAATTTTTGCCGCAGCGACAGCCGAAGAGGCTCTCGGGCAACTGCGGGCTTTAGACGCTGAGTTTGGGAGCAATTGGGTCGATCGAATTTACGGCGACATCGCCCGACAAATAGACTTGCGATCCTCGGATTGCATTTTTACTCACACCAACCGAAGAATCCCCGTGGGATCGGTAATGTTCGGGCGTGATCGCAAAATTATTGTTAAAAGTGAAATAGGAGATACATTTTTGACCCAAATTTGTTAATGTAGTGTGAATACCCCTGAATTCTGTTTAAAACATCGGTCAGGGAGAATATTTAACAAGTAATAATTCTCTGTCCCTAGACCTTAATTATACTAGGTTGCTTCAGGAAGTTATTTCTGAAGCAAGAATTCAATTAATTAGGGTAAGGAGCGAAGTAAATTTATGCTTGCCTTGTACCCGATTAATAGACTAACATCGCTGACTGCAATCTAGTATAAATAAGATTTATTCCTAGCAGCCAATGGTTCCTCGCCTTCCTTAGAATTGTACTGAGACCGCGACAGATACGTCCGCTACTTTTTGCCCAATTATCACTTAGCACTTACGCAATAACCGTGACTACTAAAATAGAAACTGAATCCGTTCTCACAAACTCTTTAATGCAGCAGATTGATCGCCAGATCATCGTGATTCTCGACTTCGGTTCGCAATATTCCGAACTGATTGCTCGTCGAATTCGCGAAACTCAAGTATATTCAGAAGTTATTTCTTACCGGACTACTGCTGAACAGTTAAAAGCTATCAATCCTAAAGGAATTATTCTTTCAGGAGGCCCGAGTTCTGTATACGATGAAAGAGCTCCCCACTGCGACCCAGAAATTTGGAATTTGGGAATACCGGTGTTGGGAGTGTGTTACGGGATGCAGTTGATGGTAAAGCAACTCGGAGGAAAGGTTGAACGGGCTAAGTTAGCCGAATACGGCAAGGCATCGCTATTTATTGACGATCCTACAGATTTGCTGACAAATGTCGAAGAAGGCAGCACGATGTGGATGAGCCACGGAGACTCCTGTTCCGAGTTGCCGTCGGGTTTTGAGATCCTCGCTCACACGGACAATACTCCGTGTGCTGCTGTTGCTAACCACGAGAAAAATTTGTACGGGGTTCAGTTTCACCCAGAAGTAGTTCACTCGATCGGGGGAATAGCTTTAATTCGCAATTTTGTTTACCACATTTGCGAGTGCGAACCGACTTGGACGACTGCTACTTTTGTGGAGGAATCGATTCGCGAAATTCGCGCGCAAGTGGGAGATAAACGAGTTTTGCTGGCTCTATCGGGCGGTGTAGATTCTTCTACTTTGGCTTTCTTGCTGCATAAGGCGATCGGCGACCAACTTACCTGTATGTTTATCGACCAAGGGTTTATGCGGAAGTATGAACCAGAACGGTTGGTAAAATTATTTAAAGAGCAATTCCACATTGACGTTGAATATGTTAATGCTCGCGAACGCTTTTTAGCTCAACTTGAAGGGATTACCGATCCTGAAGTAAAACGCAAGCGGATCGGTCACGAATTTATCAACGTATTTGAAGAAGAATCGAAGCGTCTAGGCCCCTTTGACTACCTCGCACAAGGTACTCTTTATCCTGATGTGATTGAGTCGGCTGACACTAATGCAGACCCGAAAAGCGGCGAACGAGTTGCTGTTAAAATTAAAAGCCACCACAACGTCGGCGGTTTGCCGAAAGATTTGCGATTTAAGCTGATTGAACCGCTGCGAAAACTGTTTAAGGATGAGGTGCGAAAAGTCGGCCGGTCGATCGGGCTTCCCGAAGAAATCGTGAACCGACAACCTTTCCCCGGCCCGGGATTGGCGATTCGGATTATAGGAGAAGTTACCGCAGAGAGACTCAATATTTTGCGGGATGCTGACTTCATTGTTCGCCAAGAAATTAACCGGCACGGATTGTACGGTGAACTTTGGCAAGCTTTTGCAGTTTTGCTGCCGATTCGCAGTGTAGGCGTGATGGGCGATCAGCGCACTTATGCTTACCCGATCGTTCTGCGATTTATTAAGAGTGAAGACGGGATGACGGCTGACTGGGCGCGGGTTCCTTATGATTTGTTGGAACTGATCTCGAACCGGATTGTGAATGAGGTTAAGGGGGTGAACCGGGTGGTTTACGATATTACTTCTAAGCCACCGGGAACGATCGAGTGGGAGTGATTTGTAGTTAGCGATTAAGTAGGCGGACTATTTTTTTGTCTGTCTACTTATTTTGATTTTTGATAACAGGGGGATTCCCTACGGGATAGCTACGCTTCACCGACTTTAGGAGATGGGGGAGTGGGAAGGGCGATCGCTTTTATAGAACCCATTTGACATTTTTTACTGTATTGAAGTAAAGTGACTGCAAAATTCGTATCCAGCAGTGATGCCATACTCTACCATTCTCACAGACGAAGAGTGGATCATCTTCAAATGCTTGTTTTTTTTGGTTGTGACAAGGTAGGGGAAGAGAACGGGCAAATGCTTGGATAGAGACGTGCAAAATCCTCGTCAGTAATTTTGAGAGAACTCTGGTTGATGCGAGTGCCAAGGTTAATCTTTGTTTTATTACAAGACTTTGGACAGTTTTTGATAAAAACGTAAAATATGGCTTTCAAAACGATTCGGCAATCGAACTACCAAGGAAAAATCAAGGGTTTCAGACTATAAACTAAAAACTCTCCGGACTATTGTTATGAGACTGATGCGGATAAGGCTTGCAGCAGCTTAAATCTCAAATGGGTTCTATAAACGTTCGCCAGTTGAGCTACGATCGCACTTTTTAACGTGCTTAGCTTAAACTCCACTCATGTTTTTTGAGAAAAAAGTTTTATTATAATTTAAGCGCGCCCAGCAAAAAAAGATTTTAGGGAGAAGTCTAATGATGATAACAAGAATAACTCAAAGATATCAACAGCAACTGTTGACTTATACTTGGGTGGTATCTTTAGGCTTTTTACTGTTCTCACCTGCTGCTACAGGACAGCAAATTACTCCGTCTCCCGATGGCACCGGAACTGCTGTTAATGCCTCCGGCAATCAATTTAACATCAACGGGGGACAGCTCTCAAAAGACGGCACTAATCTCTTTCATAGCTTTCAGCAGTTTGGACTCAAAGACGGTCAAATTGTTAATTTTATTTCTGATCCGAACATCCGCAATATTTTAGGGCGAGTTGTGGGTGGCGATGCTTCTTATATTAACGGTTTAATTCAAGTAATAGGCGGTAATTCTAACTTATTTTTGATGAATCCAGCGGGGATTGTTTTTGGTTCCAACGCTCAACTGAACGTGCCTGGTTCATTCTTGGCAACGACAGCAACCGGAATCGGATTTGGCAACAATTGGTTTCAGGCAGTTGGCGTTAATGAATACGCTATGCTGATAGGAACGCCAAGCACTTTAAATTTTGGTACAGCTCAGCCAGGGGCGATCGCAAATTTCGGTCAACTGAGCGTACCTAACGGGCAAACCCTAGCTTTAATAGGCGGAACAGTTTTCAGCCCCGGTACTTTGTCAGCACCGTCTGGACAAATTGCGATCGCATCGGTGCCCGGAGAAAACTTAGTCCGCATTTCTCAAGCAGGGCATCTGCTGAGTTTAGAAATTTCCCCCTCTTCTAATCTAGGTTCTCCTTCTGTGCCGTTGAATCCCCTCACCCTGTCCCAACTGCTGACAGGAGGTAGCAGCAACGCTACAGGCGTTACAGTTAACAGCGACGGCAGCGTACAGCTAACGAATTCAGACTTGCGGGTAGAAGCGGGCGATGTGGCAATTGCCGACACTCAGGCAACAGGTGCGAACCAAAATTTAGCAGTGTCTGCTCAAACGGCTACTGTGTCAGCCGCGCGTAACCTAACCCTAGTAAACAGGCAATTACAGACAGCAGGTGACTTGAAATTGCAAGCGGGGGAAGCTGTCCGCATTCGCGACAGCGTGGCTAACTCTTTTGTTACTGATGTGGGTGGAAACCTAACCGTGCAGGGCGATCGCCAAATAGACATCCAGACGCGCAATCACTCCCAAAGCTTACTGAGTGCTGGCGGCCGCATCACACTTACCAGTAACGGTACTGTATCCGGTGATGCCCTCTTCAAAGCTGGCAGCGATTTCTCAATTGGCACACTTCAAGGTAGCCCCGGCAACTTCGCAAGTTCAGGCGGTTCTACGATCGTCTCAGGCGGAAACGTCTTTTTTGGTAATTACGCAGGCGGTTCTCTGGAAGTGCAAGCAAAAGGCACGATCGCATCCGGTGATCTCGCTATCAGTTCCGCATCTAGCGATCGACCGCAGTTGGTGTTTACGGCTGGCAACGTACCCACTGGCCTCACTGCAAACAGCACTCTAGCACCCGCCAGTTCTTCACCTGCCAGCATTCAAGTTGGCAATATCGCGATCGCAGGTTCAGTTTTTTTAGGCGCTGCAAACAGCATTCAAGCAGCATCCATTACTTCAAATGGCGGAGATCTGGCGCTGGTAGCGTCCGGGGACATCACAGCGGAAAACCTGGATACTTCGACTTTAACGGGCAATGCCGGCAATATGACCCTCTACAGCACGGGGGGAAGCATCAATACGAGCACCAGCACCTTGAACGCTTCCTCGATAATCGGTAACGGTGGGTCAATTTTCCTATATGGGACAAACGCGATCGCCGCCGGTGGAATTACAACCTCTAGCTTCCTTGGAAACGGAGGCAGCGTCACCCTTTATTCAGAAGGCAAAATCAGTACGGGCAACATCAACACTAGCGGAATCAAGGCAGGTGAGATCAGCTTCCTTAGCAATCCACCAAATTTTCCGGTGGAGGTGGCTCCCGCGCTGCCACCAGAACCACCAGCGGTCATACCTTCCCCGGTGCCAGCACCATCACCTGTCCCGCAGCCACCAGAACCACCACCGCTCATCGTCCCGCCGTCACCAGAACCACCAGCGATCGTATCTCCCCTACCGTCACCAGCAGCACCAGCAGCAGCGCCATCGCTGCCACCAGAACCACCAGGGGTCATAGCTTCCCCGGTGCCACCAAAATCACCAGCACCATCTGCCATTCAGCTCCCTGAACTCGCACCTCTAAACAATGGCTTAGTAAGCCTGACACCGAGTGCCATTCAGTGCTTAACTGAGGAACAATTATTGGAGCAGCAGGCAGGAGTGACCCTCCAAACTGCGCCGAAAGACTACAGCAAAGCGATCGCCTGCTACCAGCAGAATTTAGAGCTGGCGAGACTCTCCCGCGATGACGCTAGGGAAGGCTATGCGCTCAACAATCTAGGCGCAACTTACTACGCAATCGGAGATTATGAAAAAGCAATTTCTTATCAGCAGCAGCGCTTAGCACAAGCTGAATCCAGGGCCGATTTATTGGGAAAGGGACAAGCTTTTATTGGTTTGGGAGCTGCTTACGGCGCGATTGGCAATTATAAAAAAGCAATTGAATACTACGAGCAAAGTTTGGAAGTAGCGCACTCCCTAAAATCCCTTGATTTAGAAGCGAGTATCCTAAGAAATTTGGGATTAGTTTACTATGCCCAAAAAGAGTATACAAGGGCAGTAGAATATCAAGAGCAAAGTTTAGCGATCGCTAAACAGCAGCGCGATCGCCGAGGCGAAGCCCTTGCTTTGAGTAATTTAGGATTAGTACACTATTCCCTGACTAATTATGCCCAAGCAATTGATGAGCAGAAACAAAGTTTAGCGATCGCCTTAGAACTGCGCGATCGTTTCGTTCAAGGTCGCGCTTTAGAAAATTTAGGAATTGCTTACTATGCTGTCAAAAATTATCCTCAAGCGATTGAGTCTTACCAACAGAGTTTAGCCATTGCCAGAGAACTGAGCGATCGCCACGCCCAAGGTCGAGTACTCAGCAATTTAGGTGACGCTTTATACAAAGCAAAGCAACCAGCAGAAGCTATCAAAGCTTTATTTTCAACCATTGAAATTTGGGAATCTCTGCGGTCAAATTTAAAAAATAACGACCTCCATTTAATTTCAATGTTTGAAACCCAAGAAACAAGTTATAGTATGTTACAAGAAGTGCTTGCCCATCAAAATCAGCATAACGAAGCGCTAGAAATAGCAGAGCGTGGACGGGCGCAAGCTTTTGTTAGATTATTGACCAGCCGTTTTTCTTCCCAGTCAGCACAGGCTACCCTAAAGTCATCGGAAAATCAAATAAAACCGCTCGACATCCAGGAAATCAAACAAATTGCTAAAGAACACAATTCGACTTTAGTTTCTTACTCGCTTATCAAAGAAGATGTAGAAGCTGATGGTCAAAGAAAGCTGCAAGATTCAGAACTTTATATCTGGGTGATACAGCCGACCGGAAAAATTGACTTTCGTCGCATCAGTTTGAAAGGTTTGGTTGAGGAAAAAACTTCATTAAAAGCCTTGATTACTGAAGGTCGTTGCTTCATTCCCAGTTGCCTGCGAAACAAGCAGCGCTCCAAACCAGCTACAAATCCAACCCGAACCCTACCTATTATTGAGCAACGATTTTTAGATTCGTCATTGCAAGAGCTTTATCAACTACTGATAGAACCAATTGCTGACCTTCTACCTCAAGATCCAGCGTCGCGAATTACTTTTATTCCTCATGAATCTTTGTTCTTAGTTCCCTTTGCCGCGTTGCAAGATACTTCGGGAAATTACTTGATAGAACAACATACTATTTTAACAGCGCCTTCAATTCAAGTGCTGTCTTTAACCAAGAAACAGCAACAGCTTGCTTCAGGAAAAGGTGCGCTAGTCGTTGGGAATCCTACCATGCCAAGTGTTGCCTTTACGACGAACCAACCTCCTCAACAACTGTCATCACTCCCACACTCTGAAGCCGAAGCGATCGCGATCGCTCAGCTTTTAAATGCTGAACCGCTTACAGGCGACAAAGCGACAAAAGTAGCAGTTTTACAGCAAATAGAGCGATCGCGCATAGTGCATTTAGCAACTCACGGCATCCTGGATGACGTAGAGGAATTGGGGGTACCTGGAGTCATCGCACTTGCCCCAAGCAAGGATGACAGTGGTTTACTCACTGCTAGCGAAATTTTCAATTTGAGATTAAATGCCGAACTCGTCGTTTTGAGTGCTTGTAATACGGGTCGCGGTCGTATTACAGGTGATGGCATCATTGGTTTATCACGCTCGTTTATTGCAGCCGGCGTTCCGAGTGTTGTAGTTTCTCTGTGGTCAGTATCTGACGAATCAACAGCCGAGTTGATGGCGGAATTTTATCGACAGATGCAGCTAACCCCTGATATTGCCCAAGCGCTGCGGAAGGCCATGCTGGTGACATTGGTCAAACATCCTAATCCTGTAGATTGGGCCGCTTTTACCCTCATTGGCGAAGCTGAGAAACGTTAACCCGGAAAAGCTGATTTCCTGTCGTCAAGAGGTAGTTCTTCCTATGAAGGTCTGAAACTTTTGCACAGCAGGAAGTTCAGACTCGTGTAAGACGAAAATTATCACGGTGTGAGACTCCAAGGGCGGAAGGTGGGTTGTAGTTGTTCCACCGCTGCATTGGTTTCAATGTAGTGACTTCGATCACTGGTAACACGGACTTGGTTCACTCAATATTTTCAGTATTATCACGGAAAAAAACCAGCACCATCACTTGCTCTTAGGAGAAACCACGAGATGATTAAGGTGTCGAGTTCAAAACAATCCCATGTTTCAAGTTAATCTTCTCCCCGGCGCTATCAACGAATTAATTGCCACTGTCACCGATACTCACCGCGTTACCAAAGCTGACCGCTACGGCATGATGGCCGCTATCCTGGATGAGTCCATCAGTGAAGAAGAACGTGGCTCACTTGATCGTCTGATTCGCTCCCTGGTCAAAGGTAGGATTCAAGTCAGTGATGAACTCTCCATCGTCTCGTAAGCAGAAAGCTCGTTGAGAACTCGACACTCTACAACCGCTTTCGATTGGGAAAGTTTAGACCAGTCACTGATATTGCGATCGCCGCCTACCAGGATAGCTTTTTGTATAATGCACTTTTGACATAAACGATTAGCGTTCCCAACTTTATAAACATTATGACGGATACCATCCAGCATCTCATTGAGCCACACATTCAAGATTTGGGTGGGTTCCAAGCCCGTCGCTTGCTTCCCTCAGACGTTCTAGCACTGGTAGGCCCGTTCATCTTTTTTGACCATCTGGGCCCTGCGGTGTTTCCACCCGGTCGGGGCGTGGATGTCAGACCGCATCCGCACATCAACTTAGCAACCGTCACCTACCTGTTTGAAGGTGTTTTGCTGCATCGTGATAGTGTGGGCAGCGTTCAAGAAATCCGTCCCGGTGCGGTGAACTGGATGACGGCAGGGCGAGGCATTGTCCACTCTGAACGCACCCCTGACGACGATCGCAGCAAAGAAGCCATTCTGCATGGCATTCAAACCTGGATAGCACTTCCCGATGAATACGAAGAAACCGACCCCTGGTTTCGGCATCATCCGGCTTCTGAGTTGCCTGTTTGGGAGGATGCAGGAGTTTCATTCACCCTAATTGCGGGTGAGGCCTATGGTCGCACTTCCCCAGTTCAAATATTTTCACCCATGATTTATCTGGACGTGGAACTGACTGCTGGAAGAGAATTTACCTTACCGGGCGATTACAGCGAACAGGCGGTTTACAGCGTAACAGAGGGGCTTATGATCGATGGAGTGCCTCTGGAACAACATCGGTTGGCAGTTCTCACTTCCGGCACTGAAGTAAACATTTCTGCTTCTGGCAACGCTCGTTGTATTGTGATTGGCGGTGAACCTGTTGGTGAGCGGCATAAGTGGTGGAATTTTGTTTCGAGTCGGCACTCGCGCATTGAGCAAGCCAAACTCGATTGGAGAGAGGGACGGTTTGCTCAAGTTCCTCAAGAGACAGAATTTATCCCGCTGCCAGAAGAGCCACCTTCTCAAGCAGAGCAACCGTTGTAAATAACCGCAGCGATTTAAATTAAAAAACAGTTTTTTGATTCAGAATTCGTCTTTTTCACCTGACGGGGTTGTCACCCCGTCAGATTGGTGGATTGACAGCCGGGACAAATCATAAATTTTTTTACTTGATTAGAGCTTTTGTTTATACCATAAATATGCAACGCTCATTAAGTAGGTGAGAATATTGTAGGGATGATTGATTGATTGGCCCTACAAGTTTAGGATGGTAATTATATCAAGTCTGAGCGATCGATCGCAATACCTGAGACTCTGGAGGCTTGACTAATAGTTGCACCAGGCATCCCAGTTCCGGGTGAACCCGTCCCTAAAGGATTGGAATGCTTTCGTAACTATCGGCCTATATTCCGCTTCATTTGATCGAGTTCTTCGTCTGCTTCCCAGCGTTGAAACTTTTCTTCTAAAGGATCGGCCGCATTAAAACTATTATAATTTGAACTCTGATTCCAACCCTTTGTATCCCAATTTGGCTCTGTTTTAGTGGTAGTTCGAGTTGCAGCTTCTGCCGCTTTTGCTCGGACTTCTTTTCGCCGTACTTGAATTTGGCGGTACAGTTCTTTTGCTTTTTCAATCCGTTCTTTGCAGCCTTGCATTTGACCCCAGCGCTGATTTCCCTGACGCAGCAAAGCGGCTTGCCGCTCTTGGGCGGCTTGAGCTAAATCGAGCCTTTGAGCAGCTTTAGCTTTGTTGATGCGATCGTTCCAGCGCTGAATTTCTTGAGCTGCGGAGAGAATTTCGGCTTGCAGTTTTTTCTCTTGTTTTTGGATATCGAGAATCAGCCGCAGAGTGTCTTCTTCTTGTTCCTTCAGTTGTTCTTCTATTGCCTGCAATTCCAGATGGGGATTGCTACGCAAAAATTCTTCTAATCGGGTTTCTAGAAAGCGGCTGAAATCATCAAATAAGCCCATTTTTTATAATTCCTCAGTCATTAGTCATTAGTCATTAGTCATTAGTCATTAGTCATTAGTCATTAGTCATTAGTTATTAGTCATTAGTTATTAGTTATTAGTCATTGGTTCTTAGTCACTGGAGATCGATTATCTATCCTGAGTTGTTAGTTATAGCAGAAGAAAGTTCGGTAACGAATTGGGAAGCGATTTAACGGATAGAAGGAATAAGCAATAAGAGCAATGGTTTCAGCAATTAAGAACGTCTTGGCGGTTCCTATATTCTAACTGTTGTCACTGCTCGTGAGGTACAGCCCGATCGCTGCCCATTACCAATTACCGATGACCTAAGTCATAACTAATGACTGATGACTAATGACTCATAACTGATGACTAATTAGAACTTTTGGCCGACAAAAACCGATCGCACATCTCCTCCCTTGCGGATAACGGCTTCTTGATTTTTGATTTCTGCCAGCGTCCAACCGCTAGCGCCAATGCTTTCGCCGACATAAATTCTGCGGGCTACGCCGTCTACTTCAAACAAAGCAGCCGATCGATCGCCCAACTCCAAAATCCCTACCAACGTGTGCGCGGAAGTTGGGGCGCTGCTGACGGCTGGTGCCGATTGCTCCGGCGCGGGCGCAGATTGCTGGGCTGGGGGCGCTGGTGCCGGTTCGGTTTCGCGAGCCAAAATCTTTGGCTGGGGAGACTCCGAGGAAGGGGAAGCAGCGAGGGGATCTCGATTGCCCGCAGCGGCGATCGCACGACCGGAGGCTGGAGCCGCCGGCGAGGGAGAAACTGCGCTGGTTTGAGGAGCAGCCGGAGCAGCAGCTACCGGAGCAGCCGGAGCCACAGTCACCTGAGCGGGGGGAGGGATGACTACCACTTGGGGTGCTGGTGCTCCCGGCTGAGCGGCAGCTTGTTCGAGGGCATTAGCAATGCGGTTGACTGCTGTGGAAAGACCTGCCGTTGCCGGGGGCGCGCCGGAAATTGGAATGCTCGGCAGCGTCCCTGGGGTGGGGGCTCCGGGAACTCCTGCAAGTTGGGGGTTAGCTGGGGGTGCTTTTTTTTGTTCGATCGCTTCTAGCGAGCGCTGCACGTATTCCACAAACGGGGTATCTGGTGCTGTTTTGCCACTTGCTGCGGGTGTCTCTGGTGCGGGGGCGGCGGGTAAGCGCACGAGTCCCGATCTGCTTGCGAGCCATAACCCCATGACTAGCAGCAGCGACCCAAATGCTGCTCCCAGCAGCATTCTGTCGAATGATTGTTTGGACTGCTGTTTTTTGGCTGTTTCTAGGGCGACTTGGCGGGCGATCGCTTCTACGTCTTTTTCGTCCCGCTGCGGCTGGGGGGGTGCCAACTGCGACAAAACTATTTGAGGTACTGAGATCGACTTGAGCGCCACGAATTCTGGCTGCACGGGCTCGGATGGCAGTCCGCCGCTACCGTCGAATGCTCGATCGACTCCTTCAAACAGTTCGTCCATCAACTGATCGGCGTAGGACTCTACTGCCACTGCTTCGGCTGGCACTGTTTCCACCGTCGCCCTCACGGCGATCGGCTCTGACGCTGATTCCAAAGACATCTGTTTGGCGATTACTTTTTGAGGCATAGTTTTCTGTTTGCTCCCGCTCCTCGACAACCCTGAGATTCTCAACTTCAGACTTCTACAGGATACTTGTGATGTTGACCAATTCTTGGCTCAGAACAGGTCAATTGTATCTCACTCATCACCATATTTTTAGTCCTCGGCAAACTTACTTTGCCCGATCGACTTTTGTTTTACCTGTTTTGGGCTTTTTCGCCCCTGTTTTCTGCTGTCAGTCTTATTTGCTTACCCTGACTTTTAGTGCATATTCTACTGCTTTTGTCAACCCCACCCTCCGGGGCTTCGCAGTTTTTGACACACAACTTTACTTCAGGCGATCGCAAAAAAAGCGGGTTTTTTGCCGCTGTTTCCGATCTCATTGCAGCTTTGACAAGGATTTCAGACTTTTACCCGTCTTAAGTTTGTTGGTCAGTTTGCTTGACAGTAGTAACAGGTGACTTATTTTATAACTTTAATACTACGTAGCTTCATCACACTTAGGTAATAAATTGTCAAAGGTTGCCAAACCGTCGGCTAAATAAGAATTATTCCTAATATTTTTTTGCCAGACTATTTGTAATATGAAAATAAAAAACTCTTGAAATTTGTCAATATATATTCGTTTCAGCATGGGATTTTTGCGACCATAATTCCTGTAGCTCCTGCCATTGTTAGCAGGAGCTACACACAGATTCGGACAACCCAAATTAACCAACCCGTTCGGCTAACTCCAACCAGCGCTCAGTCGCATGATCGATCTGCTGCGTCAACTGAGCTAAACGATCCGATAACTTCTTTACCTCCGCAAACCCGCTCGGAGCATTGTTAGACAACCTCTTCTCAATCTCTTGTTTCTCAGCTTCCATCTTCGGGATTTGACTTTCTAATTGTTCGTATTCCCGCTTCTCATTGAAGGAAACTTTGGGAGTTTTTTGAGGAAAATTTGTGGATTTTGAATTGTTAGATTCAACAGTGCGCGTAACTTTTTCTTTTTCTTTTTGCCCTTTGATTTCCTTGGCTTCTTCGGCTTTCTTGTAGTCTAAATACACCGAATAATTGCCGGGATACAAACGCAAATTACCGCCCGGTTCCAAGGCGAAAACCATGTCGATAGTGCGATCGAGAAAATAGCGATCGTGGGACACCACAATCACGCAGCCGTTAAAATCTTCGAGATAATCCTCCAAAACCGCCAATGTCTGCACGTCTAAGTCGTTTGTCGGTTCGTCCAAAATCAGCACGTTTGGCGCACTCATCAGCACTTTTAACAGAAATAACCGGCGCTTTTCCCCGCCAGAAAGTTTGTTAATCGGTGCATACTGTTGGTTCGGTGGAAACAGAAACTTTTCCAACATTTGAGAAGCGGTAATGATTTCCCCGTCCGCCGTTTGCACCAATTCCGCCACACTTTTCAAGTATTCAATAACTCGCTGGTCTTCGTTGGGCGTCAAATCCTCTGAATGCTGGTCAAAATAACCGATATGAATGGTTGTGCCAATTTCGACTGTACCCGAATCCGGCTGAATGCGTCCGGTGATGATATCCATCAGCGTCGATTTTCCCGCACCGTTGCAGCCAATAATTCCAATCCGGTCTTCGGGAGTGAAATTGTAGGTAAAATCTTTAATTAAAGTGCGATCGCCGTAAGCTTTACAGATATTCAATAACTCAATCACTTTCTTACCAATCCGGCGGCCTGCTGTGGCAATTTCGACTTTGCCGTTGGCTGTTTTGAAATCCTGGGCTCGCATATCTTTAATGCGATCGATCCGAGCTTTTTGCTTGGTACTCCGCGCCTTCGGCCCGCGTTTGAGCCATTCCAATTCGCGCCGCAATACACCCGCGTGTTTGCGAACAGTGCTGGCGGCGGATTCTTCAGCTAGGGCTTTTTTCTCCAAGTAATAAGCGTAATTGCCAGCATAATTGTAAAGGTCGCCGCGATCGATCTCCAGGATGCGATTAGTAACGCGATCGAGAAAATAGCGATCGTGCGTAATCAGCAGCAAAGCACCGCGATAGCCGTTCAAATAGTTCTGCAACCACTCCACAGACAGCGCATCCAAGTGGTTTGTGGGTTCATCCATCAGCAACACATCGGGCTCAGACAACAAGGCCGTTGCTAAGGCAATTCGCTTGCGGTAGCCGCCGGACAAGTCGGCAATTTTCGCATCAAAATCCTCAATCCCCAACTTGGTCAAAATCAATTTCGCCTTGGTTTCCAAATCCCACGCATCCACCTCATCGATGCGTTCAGACACCGCAGACAGACGCGCCATCAACTTGTCTGTATCGCCTTTGCCGTGGGACAATTGATCGGAAATTTCCTCGTATTCGCGCACTAAAGCCATTTGTTCGCCACTGTCGGCAAATACTTGCTCTAAGACAGTGTGATTTTCGTCTAAATCGGGCTGTTGGGGGAGATAGACAATTGTAGACCCTGGATTGACCCAGCGATCGCCAGAGTCGATCGACTCCAAGCCTGCAATCATTTTCAGCAGGGTTGATTTGCCGGAACCGTTAGTGCCGATGAGTCCGACTTTATCGCCTTCATCGAGGCTGAAACTGGCATCTGTCAAGAGTTCCTTGATGCCGAAGTCTTTTTTGATCGATCGCAGAGTAAAAATAGTCATCTGTATAGAAAGTCATTTACCTGACTTAGTTTAACGCTGACCTTCCCACTCCGGCACAAACAAGATTATTGAGGGAATCCCCAAACAAACTTTGTACCAAGGCTACAGACTTTTTATCTGTTCGCAGTAAGCTAGTCAATACAGCTCTTTGTTGTCGGGCCTGGGCTGTGCTTGAGCCGGAATGCGCCACGAACCGGGCGATATAGAAAACGAGACACGCCTCCGAGAAAGAGCAATCGCCAGCGGGACTCGGCCTACAAAAGATTTTTGCCTTAAATTTTTGCCCAAAAATGTTATCCTGTCTCGCGCCTTTAAAAAGCATCTTTCAGCGTGCGTGCGACGGGCGCGTCCAATCCTCTCCCCGGTTGCCATAACAGGTAAATTATATTTAGTTGAGCTGACTGCCGTTGCGGTACCATTTATTTTGAGGTAGAGTGGTTTGAAGACAAGGCGTCTAATTCAAAACTATTAGAATAATTCGAAGGAAAAAGCTGTGCCGATAAATGTTCTCTCTCTTCCATACCCTGTGACATTTGTGGTTCGGTATCCTGAACTTTGGCCTGAGCTATTTCAACCGTCTGAAACATCAATACCCGATCCCAAATCCTTACATAGTCGCATTCAAACTAACGAAGACTGTTGGATTATCCTTACCTATTTGTATCTGAAACGAAAGCACCTCAATGTCTCAATTTCCGACAGGTTTATTCCTGGAGAAATTTGTGTTGTTAGTTCCCTTGATTTGGGAATTAAGGATCGGACTTTTAACTCCTTTGTTGTAGGTTGTCGTAGTGATGGTCCTCAAACTCCTCTTTGCAATATCACGGTTGTGCAAAATAAAGTCTGTATCGATTCAAAAACCGATATATTAATCCCTCACTGGCCCCAACCTGGTCTTATACCGAGGCTTAAAGAACGAGGCAGTACAATTGAAAATATTGTTTTCAAAGGTGACGAAATTAATCTTTATGAAGCGTTTCGTTCTCCTGAATTTAAGCAACGACTAGAAAAACTGGGTGTCAAACTCAAAATTAATGGCTTACCTCAAAATGGATCTGTAATGTGGCATGATTACAGCACCGATGATTTAGTTTTAGCTGTGCGGGATATCACAGAAAAAGATGCCTTAGTCAAACCAGCTAGTAAACTGGTTAATGCTTGGATAGCGGGAGTACCAGCTTTACTCGGGCCTGAGCCAGCCTTCGGCGAACAGAGACAGTCAGACCTAGATTATATCGAAGTGACAACACCTCAAGCAGTATTTGAGGCAGTTAAACTACTTAAGTCACAGCCTGAACTGTATCAAAGAATGGTAGCAAACGGACACAAACGCGCTGAAGATTTCACCACAG
The DNA here is from genome assembly GCF_036701335.1 of Microcoleus sp. Pol12B5. NCBI lineage: Bacteria > Bacillati > Cyanobacteriota > Cyanophyceae > Oscillatoriales > Microcoleaceae > Microcoleus > Microcoleus sp. Pol12B5. Next base: position 16,610 of record NZ_JAUBQQ010000091.1, read on the forward strand.
AAAAAATGATTCAGCGATGGTATGAATTCCTTGCAGGCCCTGTAGCCGATGGGTACAAGCGCTGGAGCAAAAGAACCCAGGTTAGCCGCATGGCAGAGTTTTCTCTCAGGAGCATTCAGCATAAAATAGCTTATAGAAAAGCGACTTACAACCGCCTGCACGGGTATCGTCCGATATCGGGTACACATACTTAATTCTGTTACAGCGTAGCAATTGCCGATCGACTATGCCGTTATCCTGCGTACTGTACAAAAGCATGGTTGTTTAATTCGATCGCTCCGACTCTCGGTGTCATGCCCGTAAATAGCCGAAACTCTGTGCTGCAAATGGCTGTGGCTGTTGAACCCACACCAATACGGCAATGTCCATAATCGCTCGCTCTTTTTATTTCAACAACTGCTTCTCACGTTTTACCCGTTGGGCAATCGGGTATTGATAAGAAGTCGTGCCGATCGACTGCTTAAACATATCGGCGAAAAGTCCGTTAAGGTTATCTGTTTTCAGCCGAGATTAGGCAAGCAAAATCGTTAGCTTGGTTGGTAAGTGCCAGCGATCACCGATCGGTATAACACTTCACTGCAACCGACCTTATGCTAAGTTATTTTTGGAATTAGGAGCGATCGGCCGCGCCAGCAAAAAAGGAGGAGCTACAAAAATGGGTAAAGGCAGGTTAGAAGCATTCAGCGATGGTGTAATCGCCATTCTCATCACCATTATGGTGCTGGAATTGAAAGTGCCCCATGAAACTGATTTAGCTGCGCTGCGTCCGCTAGTTCCCGTATTTCTGAGCTATGTACTCAGTTTTATTTATCTGGGTATCTACTGGAACAACCATCATCACTTGTTACAAGCGGCTCGGCACGTCAATGGTAATGTGTTGTGGGCGAATCTCCATCTGCTGTTCTGGTTGTCACTCATTCCGTTTGTCACTGCCTGGACAGGCGAGAATCACTTCGCTGCGTGGCCAGTTGCGCTTTATGGCACAGTGCTGTTGTTGGCTGCGATCGCTTACTTCATTCTTACTCGTGTCCTTATTTCTTACCACGGTAAAGATTCCACTCTGGCAATTGCACTTGGGCAAGACTTTAAGGGAAAGATATCAGTAGTGATTTATGCCGTAGCAATCCTGCTTTCCTTTGTGAACTCGTGGTTTGCTTTCATGCTGTATGTTTTAGTTGCAATCATGTGGCTTATCCCCGATCGGCGTATTGAGAAAACTCTGAATTCGTGAAGAATATTCCGCGAAAAGCCATCACCAGCCAGCTAAGTAGCTAGACAAAATTAATTACATAGTTTTCTCCAAATTCTTTCAGGATTTTTTCCACAGAGGTAACAAAAGTA
>NZ_JAUBQQ010000092.1:0-17724 GCF_036701335.1 Microcoleus sp. Pol12B5
GCAAATCAGTTCGTTGTCATCTTACAATTTTATTCTTGAAGCTTTATTCTATGCAGCTTCATATTAAATTGGTATAACAGTCAACAATGCCCCCTGCCCAATTCCCTTTAAGAGTTTTGAAGTCTCTTTACCAACTCATAAAACGGTTCCCAATTATCCTCAATAGCTATGGACTCCCAAACAGCCTCAATTGTCGGTCTCAAGAGCGATTGTTCGGGATTGTGCTTCCGCAACCTGTCCGCCATTTGATCCATATCATCCGTAGACAAACTTTGCAAAACGTGATAATAAAACTGTCGCCAAGGTGCTATCAAGTCGGCTGGTTCCGCCTCAGCAAAAATTAGACTAGCATCATCTCGCCAAGTGCGATCGAACTGCCTTCGCAATTCCCAAAAGAAATCGTGATACTCAACTTGAGAATCCGCCAGCATTTTAATTGTCAGCTTCAACAACTCATCTCCCTCCGCCTCTGGCAAATCCTCAAATCCCAATCTATTTAGCATTAACTGCCGATAAGCTGCATTATAATAATCGCCAAACTTTGCCAAACCCGCATCCATATCAGCTTGAGGAATCGCCGCTGCTAGCGGTTCCTGGAGCTTCTCTAAATTGTCCCTACAAATCAACGGTTGATTTCCGTAACAATAAAGACCCGAATAGTCAAAATAAGCTGCGGTAAATTCCGGCTTGTAAGTTGGGATAAAAGCGAAAGGCCCGTAATCGAAACTTTCTCCCGTAATCGACATATTATCAGTATTCAGCACGGCATGGCAAAATCCTGCTGCCATCCACTGAGCAACTAATTCAGCTACTCGCTGGACTAAATCTGCATAAAATAGCGCATATTTGTCCGGGGCAGAAAAACTAGCTTTGCTTGCTTCTAAATGCAGTTCTGGATAGTAATATTCAATAACAAAATCTAAAAGTTTTTTAGTTAAATCCGGGCGGCGGATATAGTGCAACCTTTCAAAAGTTCCAAACCGAATGTGAGAATGACTGAAACGCACCATTACGGACGATCGTGTCGGAGATGGTTCGTCGCCCCGCCACAAAGCATCCCCAGTTTCAACTAAACTAAAACAGCGAGATGTCCGCACTCCCAATCGGTGCAAAGCTTCGGCGGCTAAAACTTCGCGAATTCCCCCTTTGAGAGTAAGTCTACCGTCACCGCCCCGCGAGTAGGGAGTGCGGCCGGAACCTTTAGTGCCGAAGTCGTAAAGTCTGCCATCAGTGCCGCGAACTTGGCCGTATAAGAAGCCTCTACCGTCACCTAAATTGGGGTTATATGCGTTGAATTGATAGCCGTGATAGCGGAGTGCGAGAAAGGGACGGACGCAGTGAAATTTGCCGAACGCTTCGATGAAATGTTGGTCGGTTACTTGCGCGGGATCTAAACCCAATGTTGGCAATAATTGGTCATTGCGGAAGCGGAGAATATGCTGCGGAAAGTCGGCTGCGGGGACTTCATCAAAATAGTCGCCGCCGAGGGATTCGAGGGCTGGTTCGTAGTTGAGGGAAAGCAAAGGATTTGACATTTTTCTATTTTATCTTGAAATTGGCGATCGCTCCAAATTATATACAAGTAAGGTGCGGACTGCATTGGTGTCAACAATTGCCTCAGACCCTTTTTCTCTCTCGTTTATAGCCGAGTTCGATGCCCTCACATCTCCGGGCTTTTTCATGCTCAAATTTTAGCCAAGCTGAAGTTTGAGCATGAAAAATTAATGTCTTCCTCGAAGAGAAAAAGTTTTTACGGTCAATTTTATTGATAGTTGAATTAACCGTTTTCCTTGCTAAAAAGCGATTTTAAGGCTTGAATTTTAGTCAGATTCACCAGCTAATATACCAATTCCCTCTTTAAAACTGGTCAACACCCCGTAAATTGCCCAAATAGCCATCGCCCGCAAATAGTGACTAGCGCGAAAAGTTCCCCCCGCCGTAATCGCTTCCGGCGTCCGAAACTGCAACCCATTTTCATAAATCTGCTTCACCACCGCATCCGTCAATTTAAATGCTTTCTCCTCCATCCCCATCTGTACCAAAAAAGCAGCCAACCCAAAATTAATCCCTGTCCAAACTTCCAAAGGATGAGTCGCATTCGGATTTTCCGGCGAACCATTCAGCATTACCCCATTCGCCGCACCGAACTCCCCATCGTTGAACTTCAAAAAGCAAGAATCGTACACAGTTTCTAAAGCACTGACTGCACATTCGGGCGGTACAATATCCGGCAATCCTAACAGTTTCGCGTAAAATTGACCGCAGAGTTGGTCTGTCATCACCACTTCGGAATTACTCTCGCTGTCCAAACGGTAATATTGACCGTTCCACAATTTTTCTTGATAGCTCGGTCTTGCTTGTAGCAGCCAACTGTGATATAATGCTATTTTTGCTTGAGGGTTAGGAATTATCTCCGGTGCTGCATCTTCCAAGATTTCACCGATCGCGATCGCAGCCTCCAGCGCCGCCAACCACAAACCCCCGCAATACGCACTGATTCCCCGCATTTGCCAATCATCAAACGTCTGATCCGGTGCTCCAGAATTCTCAGGAATTCCGTCCCCATCCTCATCAAAAGTTTTCAGATAAGCCAAAGCCTCAACAATTGCCGGCCAACACTCTTGCAGAAACTCACAATCTGTGCCGCCAGTCAACAGGAAATCCCGATAAACCTGCAACACAAAATCGCAAGGCAAATCCTTCCACAAATTGCAATCTTGATAGCTAGTATAATTCGTTTTCTCCCAAGGATGTTCGTTAGGAGCACCCAAATCGTGCGGCGTTGCACCGACAGCTTTTCTAATAGCCGAAGCTTGATTCCAGCCAATAATTCTCGGCGTATCGTCTCCTGCAGAAATTGCCCTAGCGAAGGCTAAAACCACCGACTTTTCCAAATCCGGCCACAGCATCAACAAAGCAAAAGAACCGTAAAGCCGCACGTCTAAACTTTCATACCAGCGGTAATCAATGCACTCCAAAACCGCAAATTGACCCTTCGGATCGCGTTCGTCAGCCGCACTCCAAAGAGTACCGCCATCTGTCAGGGCGTATAACTCGTTAAACAGCGCCATTTTAAAACTGTCTGACAAATCTTTCCGTTCTAAAATGGGTTTTTGCCAAGCTTCAATATTTTCGCGCCAAGTATCCGAATGCTTCATTGCAGTGCGAATAATCGGCCAAGCATTTTTGCCGTTGCGGCCGAAGAAATCCGTATAGCGGCGATAGTACCAAACTCCCGATGCAAACTCAGTAACGGGCAAATCCCAAGCTATAATAAAGGGGATTTTGCGAGTTTTTCCCGGTCGAATAGTAAAGCGAACTGCGATCGCACAAGCCAACTGTTCTCCGGCGGCTGCGGCTGTCTCATCTTTGTCATCCAACAAGAAACCCTCAGCAGAAAAGTTGCGCCAAATATCGTCCCCATTCCCCGCCGGGTTCCAACGAGTTTGATAGAATACTTCTACCGCCGGATTAGTAATAGTTGCGATCGCCCATTGTCCATCCCCCTCTTGCGGTTCGTCCTCAGCAGTCAACCGCGTCATCACGCAACCTATCCGGTGAAAATCTTCCACCAACAAATTCAAATTTCCGGCACTTTCTCCCCACCGGGGTTGATAGTCATAAAATGGACTACCATCATCTCGCACCATCACTTCCGGCGACTTATTGGCATTAGTAAACCAACCGACAATATTCTCCCAAGTCAGCATTATGCTGAGAGTAATCGGCGCATCTGTAGGATTGTGCGCCACCCATTCAAACATGGCTACTGGGTAACTGCTTTCCTGATAATTGTTCGGCAAAATTGGCGAAAATTGCTCGCAGCTTAATTGAGCCTCAAATACATTTTCGTAAACATACCAACTGCGCGGATACAAAGCATGATAACTCCCCGAAGAATTAGACTCTTCCCCGGTTCTTTCTTCTTCTTCCCTTCTTCCTTCTTCCTTCTTCCTTCTTCCTTCCGATGGATACCATTTCCAACTAGATAAACTGCCATCGGTAGGCGGTTCAGTGGAAAGTGCGAAAGCTTGTTTTTTGCCTTGAGTTTCTTCAAAAACGCTGAACTGACAAGCTGGCAAACTGCGAAAAATGTGCTCGCCGCCGTCAATGTGCCAGAGGTTAAAGTCGCCGCGGGACGATCGCCCGATGCAGCCGGCACCGAACCCGCCCAAAGGCATTCCGTGCCAGGGGCCGTCGTCGAGATTGCTTGCGTAGCGGACTGTATAGGGATTCTCCCAACCGAGGCCGATGGGACGTTTCCAGGTGTGCGGGGGGATGTTTGGATTGGATGTGCGATCGTTCATGATTTATTTTTATAAGCAAAGGCGATCGGCGCAATTCCGGCAGAGCCTTAATAGTATATAATCGAAATTAACAGTTTACCCTACTGCGGAACAAATCAGATGAGTCGAGCCATTAATTTTCAAACTGTTTCTTGGTTTTGGGATCTCTACACAAGACATCTGCTTGATCTGGAGCCACCTTATCAAAGACGCAGTGTTTGGAATCAAGAATATAAAGACTTTTTCATTGATACTGTACTTAATGGATATCCTGCCCCTGCTATCTTTTTGTATCAAGAAATTACCTCGGCAGGCATATCTAAGTATAGTGTTATTGATGGCAAACAAAGGTTATCCACTTTATTTGAGTTTGCTGATAATAAATTCCCTGTAAGTGAAACAGCAACTATTACAAGACTTAGAGGAGAATTTTTTAAAAATTTAGACAATGAGGTAAAACAAAACTTTTGGAAATATCAGTTTGCTGTTGAATATGTGCCATCCAATGATGAAGGAATCATCAATTCTATATTTAACCGCCTTAACCGTAATGTGAGTAAATTAACACCTCAAGAATTGCGTCATGCAAGGTTCAATGGCGCATTTATAACTACTGTAGAAGATTTAACTGACTGGATGGCTTCAATTCTGCCACCCAATTTTCCCTCAATTCCTGCAAGAGACAGAAAACAAATGAAAGATGTAGAGTTTGTGACTCTACTTTTACTTTTTCTAGAAGAAGGAGTTAAATCCTATCGTCAGGATGATTTGGATAAAGCTTTTAACGATCGAGATTTAGCTTGGGAGGATAAAGACGAAATAGAAGCTGAATTTAAACAAGTTATTCACTTAATAAAAAAGTTGTTGGATAGCTCGCCGGAAAATATAAACTTATGTAAGACAAAACTCAAAAATCAAGCTGATTTTTATTCGTTTTTTAGTGCAATTGCAGAACTCAATCGTGAAAAATTATTAAAAAATATAAATGCCGATGTCTGCCAGAGAATTTACGAATTGATGGAATCAGTAAAATCTCCTGAATTAGCAATGATAACTCATGAATCTCAAGCCTATTATGAGGCCATTACAACTTCCTTGGGTTCATCAGGAATTGAAAAAACTAAAACTCGAATTAATATCTTAAAAGCAGTAATTTTAGGAAATACTAATTCGTAATAAATCGGTAAAGTATCTAATTTATGATATATCCTTCTATTTTAGACCGCCAATATGAACAATATCTTCCTTTTGTCGAAGATGTTGCGCTGCGAGTCAGACAAACCATGCTAAATTTTTGTGACACCAACGGATATGCCTTTACTTGGAGGATTAAAACTATTGAGTCTTTAGCAGAAAAAATTGAGACAGGTAGATTTAAAAAATGGTCGGAACTAGATGACTTATTTGGTTGTACAGTCATTATCCCAAATTTATCACAAGAACAACAGGTAATTAAATTTTGCCAAGAGACTTTTCAGGTGGCTAAAACAGTAAAAAGAGGACAGAATAAAAAATCTCCAGATACTTTTAAATTTGATTCAACTAGAATTTCTGCTCGTTTAAAAAGCGTAGAGGATACAAATATCGATAATTTATTAAGTAGTTTTAATGTAATGTTTGAAATTCAAATAAAAAGTGCTTTTGAACACGCCTGGGCTGTTTCCACCCACGATTTGGTTTATAAAAGTTCGGGAATTGACTGGAAGAAACTCCGTTTAGCTGCACAAATAAAAGCGATTGTTGAACAGCTAGATACAATGATTCTGGCATTTGAACAAATATCTCCTTATATACAAGAAAGCGACTATCCTGAAATCAAAAGAAAATGTCAAATAGCTGCTGCTACTCTAGAGCTATTTGAGCTAAACAAAATTCCAGAAGAACTTAAGCCAAAAGATATGACCCGTTTTTGCGATAATTTATATGGTATTCTTATCAGCGCTAAGAAAGAGGACAAAGTTCAAGAGGTTATTAAGTCTATTAAAACTAAAATTAATGAAACTCCCAGCAAGCAAATTCCCCGAAGTATCTCCCTCTTACAGTATTTTTTGGCTATTTTAGTAGAAGCAGAAATTATTATCTTGCCTTTAAACAAGTATTATTTTCACATAACATCAGAATTGCTTGCGCTTTATCCAATTTTTCAGGATAGCGTGGATTTGATTTTTGAATACGAGCTTTAACTGTTGCATAAATCCTGCCTAAAAAACCTCATTCCTTCACCTCAGCAAATCCCAAATCAGAACCTTTTCCCGCGTGAACCAAAGCCAACTTTTCGTAACGCTTAGCGTGTTGCACCAACTCCGCAGCTTCTTCCTCAGAGACATCTCGCAGGCGTTTGGCAGGCACTCCCGCAACTAGCGTATGAGGGGGAACATCCTTGGTGACAACCGCCCCTGCACCGACGATCGAGCCTTTTCCCACCCTCACTCCATCGAGGACGATCGCCCCAATCCCGATCAGGCAGCCCCGTTCAATGTAAGCTGAGTGAATCACGGCTCGGTGTCCGACTGTGACGAAATCTTCCAAAACAGTCGGTTTCCCAGGATCGCCGTGCAGAATTGCTCCATCTTGGATATTGGTACTTGAGCCGATCGCAATTCGCTCTACATCCGCCCGCACCACCGCCCCGTACCAGATACTAGCGCCCGCTGCCACCTCTACCCTGCCGATGACAACAGCGCCTTCAGCGACAAAAGCCGCTTGGGATAGATCAGGCAAGGGCCAATAGGAAGAAAGTGCAGGCAGAGATTCGTTGAGATTGCTCATTTGTTGGTCGATCGTTATACTTCTAGCAGATTAGCTGGTTGTTGATACGGGATATAATAAAAGTATTTGGCACTTTTGCAGAGAAAATATGCTGGGACGCAAATAAATGATTGAAGTTGCCTTGCAATACCCGATGTTTGGCCCGGAAATTCAGTGTCCCCACTGTCGCCAAACAATTCCGGCTTTAACGCTAACGGATACCTATTTGTGTCCGCGTCACGGGGCATTTGAGGCAGATCCAAAAACGGGGGAACTGGTTCACCTTCAGTCTGGGCGGCACTGGCGCCGCTGGGAGAATGAATGGTATCGCCAGCACACGCACCCGGACGGGATTCGGTTTGAAATTCACGAAGCGCTCGATCGACTCTATACTCAAGGCTACCGAGCAACTCGCGTGATCGTTGCTCAACGCTATCGCGACTTAATCAGCGCTTATTTGGAACGCAGCACGCCTTGGCGCGGCCAGTCGGAATCGCCACGGCCGAGGCTGTACGGTTTGCCTGTGGATTTTAGCCCCGATCCTCAAGAGGACCCTTGCTGGGAAGTGATTAATTTTGATTTGGAAAAAGAGCCGGGAGTTCCGATTAGATATCCCTATTTTCGGTTGTTTGAATAAGTGAAGGAAGAATGAAGAGGGAAGAAGGAAGAAGGAAGAGGGAAGAGGGAAGAAGGCTCTATTGCTTTCGCGCTAAAGATGCGACCATTTTTAATTACGAATTACGAATTTACCCTCTAAAATCTAAAATCCCCAGCCGGAATTCCTACTTCCCTTCTAAAATCTAAAATCTAAAATCTAAAATCTAAAATTGAATGCACCACGCCTCGATTCGCACTGCTAACATTCACCGGGCGATCGCCTTTTACGAACAGTTGGGATTTACTGTGAGCGATCGCTTTACTACAGGTTACACCCTAGCCTGTTGGATGGAAGGTCTCAACGGACGCATAGAACTAATTCAAATCCCGGAACCCAAACCCGCACCGGATGCTTTCGGAGACGAGCATTATGTTGGATATTATCATTTATCTTTTGATTTAACGGAGGCGACAACTGACTTGCCTAGCTGGTTGCAGTGTCTGAAAGAACGGTTTGAGGAAGCTGCTACAGACCAACCAAACCAGTTTCAAGCTTTGAAAGTTTTATTAGAACCGACTCAACAGGCGATCGGGCAAAATGTTTACGAAGTAGCTTTTATTGCCGATACAGACGGTTTGCCCTTAGAATTTATCCGGCGGCTTAATTAGTTAATCACTAACGACTATGGATAATCATTCTCTCTCTCAATCAGAAACTGAGAATAGTTATTATTCTTAATACCTCATAATGTTCCCTACCAACTTAACAATATTTTTATAAAATCTACTAGATTTTGAGTTAAAAATCTAGTAGATTTTATTTTTGACTCTATAATATGAATATCTGTTCATACTATAATCTGTCAGAAAAAACCTAGGAAAAACCATGCAAAAAGCCAAATCGAGCGATTCTGGCTGCTGTAGTCACGACTACCACCACGATCGCAGCCATGAGAATCATAACCACGAACACGACCACAACCACGACCACGGAGATTTTAACCTGAATCAAGAATTGATTCCTGTGATATTGGTTGTTGTACTGTTTATCGGAGGTTTAATTTTTGAAGAACAACTCCACAACACGCCCTATTCTATAGGTGAATATCTGGTTTTCATCCCCGCCTATCTTTTAAGCGGATGGAATGTTTTAACCATTGCGGGGCGCAATATTCTGCGAGGTCGATTTTTTGATGAAAATTTCTTAATGACTATAGCAACACTCGGCGCTGTCGCTATTCACAAACTCCCTGAAGCAGTCGGTGTGATGTTGTTTTTCAAAATCGGAGAACTTTTTCAAGAATTTGCGATCGGGCGATCGCGTCAATCAATTCGATCGCTTTTAGAAATTCGCCCAGACAGCGCCAACCTCAAGCAAAATGGCGACATCAAAAAAGTTTCGCCCGAAACCGTAGCCGTCGGCGATATCATCCTAGTCAAACCGGGAGAAAAGATTCCCTTAGACGGCGAAATTATCGACGGAAACTCTCAAATTGACACCTCAGCACTAACCGGAGAATCAGTACCTCGAACCGTGAAAGTTGGAGAAACAGTTTTAGCAGGAACAATTAACCAGACAGGAGTTCTCACCGTCAAAGTTACCAAACTATTCGGCGAATCTTCAATCTCCCGAATTCTGGAATTAGTAGAAAATGCCAGAAGCAAAAAAGCTGAAACTGAGAAATTTATCACTAAATTTGCTAGCTACTACACGCCGTTTGTAGTATTTGCATCCCTAGCAGTGGCTTTAATTCCGCCTTTGTTCATTTCAGGAGCAACTAATGCAGACAGATTTTTGTGGGTTTACCGCGCCTTAGTCTTGTTAGTTATTTCCTGCCCTTGCGGATTGGTAATTAGCATTCCTCTGGGATACTTCGGGGGAATTGGCGGTGCAGCCAAGCGCGGTATTTTGGTTAAAGGCTCGACTTTTTTAGATACTCTGACAGCAGTCAAGACAGTTGTTCTGGACAAAACAGGAACTCTGACAAAAGGAGTTTTTAAAGTAGCACAAATTGTGCCTAGCAATGGCTTTTCCCAAACAGAGTTAATGGCAATAGCGGCTAAAGTAGAATCTCAATCCAATCACCCAGTCGCAAAATCTATTCTGGAAGCTTACGGCGGCCAAATAGATTCATCGGATGTGAAAGATTACGAAGAAATAGCGGGACACGGCATCCGAGCCAAAGTAAATAATCAAATTGTGCTGGCGGGAAATGACCGTTTGCTGCACCGAGAAAACATTGCTCGCGATGTCTGCAATGCTGAAGGTACTGTCGTCCATTTAGCGGTAGACAACAGCTACGCTGGCTACATTTTAATTGCTGACGAGCTTAAGGAAGACGCAGTACAGGCTATTCGCGACCTCAAAAAATTAGGTGTTGAGGGCATCGTGATGCTAACAGGAGATAATCAAGCTGTAGCCGATAGTGTTGCGAAAAAGCTCGGTTTAGATTCCTATTTAGCCGAGTTATTACCCGAAGGAAAAGTCGAGGCGATCGAAAAACTAATCGGCGAATCTAGGAAAGGCGATAAAATTGTTTTTGTCGGGGATGGAATTAATGATGCACCCGTGCTTGCTAGGGCTGATGTGGGCATAGCGATGGGGGGTTTGGGCTCCGATGCGGCGATCGAAACTGCCGATGTTGTAATTATGTCAGATGCACCGTCAAAGGTGGCTGAAGCAATCCAAATTGCCCGAAAAACTCACAATATTGTCTGGCAAAATATCATTTTTGCCATGTTAGTCAAAGGTATATTTATTGCTTTGGGTGCTTTTGGGTTAGCGACAATGTGGGAGGCAGTTTTTGCCGATGTTGGGGTGGCTTTAGCAGCTATTTTCAATGCGACTAGAGTTTTGAAATAGAGTGTTCGCAGGGCGGGCCTTGCCCAACTTACGCCACAATTGAAACATACATTTTGAGGTCAAAAATACTATGCGTCGTCAACGTTCTCAGCCCTGGATTCACCGCTATTCTCGTCCCATCACGGCAGGAATTGCCTCAATAGGGGCTGCGATTACTGCCTATCTAACAGTGGTCAAGTTATCCAACGGAACGGCAGTTTGTCCGATCGAAGGCTGCGATATCGTGCTTTCGAGTCCCTATGCCTATGTCTTTGGTTTGCCTCTTTCTTTGTTCGGTTTTTTGGGCTATTTGAGCATGATAGTTTTTGCCGTAGCTCCCCTACTTGTTAATCCCGCAGAACAGAAGAGTCTCCGCTCTAAGTTAGAGTCTTGGACGGGACTATTTCTGTTTGCTGGTAGCACGGCTATGACGATTTTTAGTGGCTATCTGATGTATGTACTGGCTGTTGATATCAAAGCAGCTTGTATTTACTGTATTGCCTCTGCTTTATTTGCAACTAGCTTGTTTTTCTTAGCATTAATCGGTCGCGAATGGGATGATATCGGGCAACTATTTTTTATAGGAATTCTGGTGTCTATGTTAGTGCTGATTTCCTCTCTGGCTCTTTATGCTGATGTGAATAATCTCGGTACAGCTAAGGAGACTAGCATGAATACCACAACATCTTCCGGTACTTCGGAAATTGCTTTAGCCCGACATTTAAAAAGAGTGGAAGCTAAAATGTACGGTTCTTTTACCTGCGATCACTGTCAGATGCAAAAGGAAAGTTTTGGCAAAGAAGCGGCTCGCATTATCAATTATATCGAGTGCAATCCGCAAGGGAAAAATGCTCGCCGCGATCTTTGCGAAGCTGCCAAGATTCAGGGTACTCCTACTTGGGAAATTAATGGTAAGTTTTACCCAGGGCAAAAATCTTTGCAGGAGTTAGCTGATTTATCAGGTTATCAGGGAACTCGCGAATTTAAAAACCTCTCAAATCAGGAACGGTGACAAGAGTGATTTTTGGCGATCGACCTCATCATAGTCGATCGCGCACCTCGGTTCAGGCTCAAAATATACACAACTTAATATATACGGTGACTCTGCCGGATTTCGATCCGACTGATGAAATTCCGCTATCTTTGTGAGATTATGAAAAGAATATGAAAATTATTTAACGGTAAAACCAATGACTGACCCCGAAAACAGACCCAGCCTTCCTGAAGTCCACCGCAGCATCCCCGTTCCCAACAGCAAAGGTTTCTGGCGTACGATGCTGGCTTACGCAGGGCCTGGATATTTGGTTTCAGTGGGTTACATGGATCCCGGAAACTGGGCGACTGATTTAGCGGGGGGAGCAAAGTTTGGCTATACGCTATTAAGTGTGATTTTGCTATCTAATTTGATGGCAATTTTGCTTCAATCACTCTGCGTGCGTTTAGGAGTGGTAACGGGACGAGATTTGGCACAAGCTTGTCGAGATTATTTCAGTCCGCGAGTTAGTTTTTTGCTGTGGATACTTTGTGAAATTGCTATTTCGGCTTGCGATTTAGCGGAACTTATTGGTAGTGCGATCGGACTGCAATTGCTATTTGGCATTCCCTTAGTTTGGGGTGTGTGCATCACTGCGCTAGATGTGATAATGGTGTTATTTTTACAAGGGAAAGGCTTTCGTTATATCGAAGCTTTGGTGATTACGATTATTGCAATTATTGGCGGTTGTTTTATTGCCGAAATATTTTTTGCCAAACCAGATGCCGGAGAAGTTTTACTCGGTTATGTTCCGAAGTTAGAGATTTTGCAAAATCAGGGAATGCTTTATATTGCGGTTGGTATTTTAGGGGCAACTGTGATGCCGCACAATCTTTACTTGCATTCGTCGATCGTGCAAACTCGTGCTTGGCAAGAAACCTCCGAGAAAAAATGGGAAGCAATTAAATTTGGCACAATTGATTCTACCGTAGCGCTGTCAATAGCTTTGTTTATTAATTCAGCAATTCTGATATTGTCTGCTGCAACATTTCACTTTTCTGGCTATCAAGAAGTAGCTGAAATTCAAGATGCTTACAAACTCCTTTCTCCGGTACTGGGGGTGAGTTATGCTAGTGCAATTTTTGCCTTTGCTTTATTAGCTTCGGGGCAGAATTCAACCTTGACTGCAACTCTAGCAGGACAGATTGTGATGGAAGGGTTTCTAAATTTTCGACTGCGACCTTGGTTGCGCCGCTTGCTGACTCGACTGATTGCAATTGTGCCGGCTTTGATCGTAATTATCTTGTTTGGGGAAGGTAGTACAACTAATTTACTGGTTTTCAGTCAAGTGATTCTCAGTTTGCAATTACCGTTTGCAGTAATTCCCTTGGTAATGTTTACCTCAAACCGCAACTTAATGGGAGAGTTTGTGAATCCATTTTGGCTGAAAGCCTTAGCTTGGTTAGTGGCTAGTATTATAGTAGGATTAAATAGTTGGCTGTTATTACAAACCATTTTCTAGCAATCGGAAGCTAAATAAAACTACAAAAATAAAACCCGCCGGCGCGGGTTTCATCTTAAAGCTAATTGTTAATAAGTGCTAATTTCAACTACTTCTTAGGAACAAGAACCTCATTAGCGGCCACGGGACGCGCCGAGGAAGCAGTAGTTTTCAAAAGTGCGATCGCCTGCGCGTAGCAAGGATCATCCTTAGTCGCAACCAACATCGGTTTGTTAGCTAATTTCAGCTTTTGTTCGTCGGTGATTTCCACCTTAACATCAGGAGTAACCCCCTTGTGGCTGATATCCGTACCGTTAGGAGTATAGTAGTGAGCGATCGTCACCGCCAATCCCGAACCGTCAGCCAAAGAATGCACCGACTGCACCAAAGCTTTGCCAAAAGTTTGGCCGCCCATCACAGTTGCGCGCTTGTTGTCCTTCAGAGCACCGGCCAAAATCTCGCTGGCGCTGGCTGAGTTGTCGTCCACGAGCACCACCAAAGGCTTGTCAGTGAGCGCAGTGCGATTTGCCTTCATTTCCTGAGAATCGCCCGCCCGATCGACTGTGCGGACGATCGCCCCTGTATCCATCCACATCCGAGCGATATCAATGCTCACTCGCAGCAACCCGCCGGGATTCCCCCGCAAATCCAACACAAAAGCGTCAGCTTTCTGAGCCGAGAGCTTTTTAATCGCCGCCTCCATTTGTTCGCCCGCGTGGGAGCTAAACTCTTGTAAACGGATGTAACCGACTTTCTTACCGCCTTCATTCTTGAGGCTGTAGCGAACCGCTGCTACCTCAATTCTCGCCCGAGTCAGAGTGATATCAAACTCGCTTTTGCCCTCACGAGCAATCCGCAGCGTTACTTTCGTACCTTCGTCGCCCCGAATTACCTGAGCCGCATCCGAGACAGTCATGCCTTTGGTAGTTTTGCCGTCAATCACCAAAATCGTATCGCCCGCTAGAATCCCTGCCTTCAGGGCCGGGGAATTTTCCATCGGCTCGACTACCCTAATCGCTTTTGTTTTCTCGTCTTCTTCCAGCCTCATCCCCACCCCTGTCAGTTCCCCAGACGTTTGATTCGTCAGCGCTTCGTACTGCTTCGGGTCCATGAAGCGCGTGTAGGGGTCGTTTAATTTCTCTAGGGCTTTGCGGAGGGCGGTGTAGGCAGCTTCGCGAGAAGTATAATTTTTGCTCAGCAGTTCTTGGCGGGTTACTTGCCAGTCAGTCTTGTTAAAGCTGCCATCAACATAGTCTCGGTTCACAATTTGCCAAGCTTCGTCTAAGACAGCTTTGGGGCTATCTTGAAGCTCAGCGCGCACTGATTGACTCAGGCCGGGAACGAGCAAAGATATCGAAGCGGTTGTTGCCATTGCCCCACTGAACAGGGCTGCCTGTAATTTAGAAAAGCGTCTGCGGGCTTGATTCATTGAATTTGGCTCAATTCGATTTTAGATTTTTGATTTGAGATTTTATATTGCTAAAAAATCTCACACTACTACTTAAACTATTGTGCGGAGGCTCCACCATCCCTTTGGACAGTTTAACGAGATTCATAGTCGATCGCCAACCAATTATTACTCTCTTTCAATAAACTTAATTTAAAACTTGGATTTATAAAGTGCCGTGGAAGCTAAAATCGAACAATTTTCGCGTAAGTGGTTGAGCCTGCTCGTTAATGGAGCTATCGGTCTAGCAGCGCTGGCGGGGGTTGTCGCCATGCAGTCTAGCCGGGAGTTAGGCGCAATGTCCCCAGTTGGCGTTCAGGGGCAAAAGCCGGTGTCTGCAATGTCTGCTGCCAGTTTCAAGCAAGCCGCACAGCAAGAAGCGCAGCAAGAAGCCCTGCGGCTAAAAATGCTCAAAACTATCCCTAGTTTTGGGTTTGACAATTTAATTGCAGATTGGACATTTCTCAAATTTTTGCAATATTTTGGCGACGACGAAGCGCGAGATGTGACGGGCTATAATCTCAGCCAAGATTATTTTGACATAGTTACGCAGCGCGACCCGCGGTGGGTTGACATCTACCTGTTTCTTTCCACAGCTATTTCTTTTTATCAAGGAAAGCCTGAAACCGCTGTTAACTTTATAGAGCGTGGTACTAGAGCCCTTGCCGTTTCGCCGCAACTTCATTCCCAATCGTGGATAGTGTGGCGAACTAAAGGTATTGATGAGTTGCTGCTGTTGGGGGATATTCCCGACTCAATTCGCTCTCACGAAATGGCCGCTGATTGGGTGGAAGGAAGCCCGGAATGGTCGAAATTGGCGCCGATGTTTCGAGCCACTGCTGAGTATTTGCGCCGAGATCCCGATAGCGTGCCGGTGCGGTTTAATGCTTGGAGCACGGTTTATGCTCAAACAACTGATAAGTTGGTGCGTCAAAGGGCGAGACAAGCTCTTGTCAAGTTGGGAGCTCAGGTGCAAAAAGATCAGGATGGAAACGAGAGTTTTATTTTGCCCCCTCGAAAGTAAGCAGAAGGAAGTTCGGCAACGGATTCTGTAACGGATGTAACGGATGTAACGGATGTAACAGATTTCAGTCCGATGGAAGTCGGAAGAAGGAAGAAGGGAAATGCAGTCGCAGTAATACTTTCAGATATCAAGAAGGTCCTAAATGTCAAGGCGGTTGACTGTAATTCCCCAATCTAAAATCTAAAATCTAAAATCTCACATCGGCTTGAGTTAGTTCCCGCCATTCACCGGGTTGGAGGCCTTCGAGACGCAAATGCCCGATCGCACATCTGACCAGCCGCAGTGTCGGAAACCCTACTGCTGCGGTCATCCGGCGCACTTGGCGGTTGCGGCCTTCTGTGAGAGTCATTTCCAGCCAAGCTGTCGGCACGTTTTTGCGAAATCTAATCGGCGGTTCGCGGGGCGGCAAAGGTGGTTCTTCTAACAATAATTGCACTTTTGCCGATCGAGTCCGATAATCTTGAATTGTGACACCTGTCTGCAAAGCTGAGATCGCACTTGCATCGGGAATTCGTTCAACTTGCACCCAGTAAGTGCGGGGATGAGCGAATTTCGGGTCACTGAGGCGGTGCTGCATTTGTCCATCATCGGTTAGCAGCAACAAACCTTCACTATCGCGATCGAGCCTTCCTACTGCATAAATGTTAGGAATAGGAATATAGTCTTTGAGAGTGCTGCGTTTAGTTTCGCTGGAGTTGTCAGTGAATTGAGTTAAAACATCGTAGGGTTTATAAAATAGAATGTAGCGATAAGGCATGACAATTAAACAATAAAAATGTACCAACAGTGCGAGATAAAATTATATAACACCCTCAATAAACCCCTTCCTCTCTATCTTTTCTCCCTCCTCTGCGCCCTCTGCGCCCTCTGCGGTTCCCAAAAAAATAAATCTTGTTAACCAACGATTCAAATTTGCTATAAAATATTGAGCCTTTAAAACCCTCACCAATCTCAACTACCCAATTTTACCATGCCCGAAGCCACACACCGCGTTTGCATCGTATTAGGAACTCGCCCGGAAGCGATTAAACTCGCCCCAGTAATTCAACTATTCAAAAGTTCTCCAACCTTTGAAACCCAAGTAATTTTAACCGGTCAGCACCGAGAAATGGTCGAACAAGTAATGCAAATGTTCGATCTAAAAGCCGATCGGGATTTAGCAATTATGCAGCACCAGCAAACCTTGACAGATATTACATCCCGGAGTTTGCAGGGTTTGGAAGCATTGTTTAAAGAATTGCAGCCCCACATAGTCTTAGTTCAGGGCGATACAACGACAGCATTTGCCGCTGCTTTGGCTGCATTTTATCAAAAAATACCCGTAGGTCACGTAGAAGCCGGATTGCGGACAGACGACGTGTTCAATCCTTACCCCGAAGAGGCTAACCGACGGTTGATATCTCAGCTCACAAGGCTGCATTTTGCCCCGACAGAGCTGGCCCAAGAGAATTTAGGGCGATCGGGCGTCTTGGGAGAAATTCACCGTACAGGCAACACAGTAATCGATGCCTTGCTTTCTGTCGCCAAACGCGAACCAGAATGCAACATTCCTAACTTAGAGTGGAGCAAATATCGCACTATCTTAGCAACAGTTCACCGCCGCGAAAATTGGGGAGAGCCCTTACAAGGAATTGCTCACGCATTTCTCCAAATCTTAGATAAATTTCCCGACACAGCCTTGCTGCTACCACTACACCGAAACCCCACTGTTCGAGAACCTTTGCAAGCTTTTTTGGGCGACAATCCGAGAGTCTTTTTAACTGAACCTTTAGATTACGCAGAATTAGTAGGAGCCATTCAAAGATGTCATTTAATTTTAACAGATTCGGGGGGCTTGCAAGAAGAAGCACCTAGTTTGGGCAAGCCAGTTCTAGTATTACGAGAAACAACAGAAAGACCAGAAGCAATTTCCGCAGGAACCGCTAAACTTGTAGGTACAAATTCTGATAAAATTTTCTCGGCAGCGGCAGAATTGCTCAGCAATTCCGAAGCATACAACGCAATGGCAATGGCAATTAACCCCTTTGGTGACGGTTTGGCGGCTTCGCGGATTTTGAAAATTGTTGAGGAGTATTTTAGTTAACTACTCCATCGCGAGTTGGGCGGTTGAAACCGTAATTAAACAAACAAAGTCCCCGCAGAGGGGGACTAATTCCTGTTAAAAAAACTCGGTTTTTACCTCCCTTCCCGAATTACCAATCCCCACCGCCACCCCCACTACTAGAGTCACTATAGCAATCCTAAATGATTTTCTCTATTTAGCTCAATCCTAAATGATTTTTTCTGTGTAAGTATATTGACGTATT